>JAKIVF010000070.1 GCA_021647145.1 Methylococcaceae bacterium
TATCATCTCACGCAAGGAAGCTTTAGTTGATATTTCTATGCAACGAGCAGAATCAGGTGGTGTAGTGCCTTCCATCAATCCAGGAATATCACGGAACTGGCGACGAACTTCTTCAACCATATCTTGTGCAGCTTTACCAACAGAATCCATTGTCATTGCTGCCACTAGAAAGGGAACACAGCCACCAATAAACAAGCCGATTACTACCAAAGGATTGAGTAGGTCAATAGCGGTTATATTGGCCGCTGCCGCATAAGCAGAAAATAAAGCTAATGCCGTTAGTGCTGCAGAGCCAATAGCAAAACCTTTACCGACTGCTGCAGTTGTATTACCTATTGCATCAAGAGAATCAGTAATTGCTCGTGTCTCTGAGCCTAATTCAGCCATTTCACTGATACCACCAGCATTATCTGCAATAGGGCCGTAGGCATCAACTGACATGGTTACACCCGTAGTTGCAAGCATACCAACAGCAGCAATCCCGATTCCGTATAGTCCTGCAAAAGAATAAGCAACAAAAATAGCCACACAAATTCCTAATATAGGAAAAACTGTAGAACGCATTCCTATTCCTAAACCGGCAATAATGTTAGTTGCAGGACCAAATTTAGATGCTTCAGCTATTGCTTGTACAGGTGCTTTTGATGTGTAGTAATCGGTGACGCGTCCAATAAAAATGCCTACAATAGTTCCACCTAATAGGGCATAAAAAGGACCATTTATAGACGTTGTTTCACCATTTACTATAAATTGAATACCAAAGCTTTGTACTACAATAAAAGCAAGAATTAAGAAGATGAGAGCAGAAACCCAAGTGACCCCTTCTAAGGCATGAGCTGGATTGATGTTTTTAAGTAACTGCATGCATAAAACGCCAATGATTGAAGCAAACAACCCTATGATGATAAGTGCTATGGGCAGTAATAAAGCGTTTGATTGCATTGACATATCAACAAAATTTGTAGATGCTGCTGCAATAGCGATAGTTGCGATAACGGAACCAACATATGATTCAAAAATATCAGCCCCCATACCTGCAGTATCCCCTACATTATCCCCTACATTATCAGCAATAGTCGCGGGGTTACGTGGGTCATCTTCAGGTATATTTGCTTCAACTTTACCTACTAAGTCAGCACCAACATCGGCAGCTTTTGTATAAATTCCACCACCTATTCGAGCGAATAGTGCAATAGATGAAGCACCCATTGCAAAACCGCTTAAAACTGTATAATTTGCAGCGGAAGTAGAATCAACTAATGAAAATGCAATAGCTAAACCCGTTAGTCCAAGTGATGCTACAGCTAAACCCATGACAGATCCCCCGCCAAACGCGACCATAAGTGCTGCTCCCATACCCTCTTTATTTGCTGCGGCAGAAGTACGAACATTGGCTCGAGTTGCAGCCTTCATTCCAAAAAAACCAGCAAACATAGAGCAAGCAGCACCCCCTAAAAAGGCATAGGCCGTATTTTCATTAATTAAGAAAAAAATTAGACCGGCAACGATAACTACAAAGATAGACAGAATTTTATATTCGGCTTTAAGAAAAACCATCGCTCCATCGTGGATTAATTCAGCAATGGCTATCATTTTTTCAGAGCCGGCATCATGTGACAAGATGATACGATAAATAATATAAGCGATAATTAATCCAGCAATCCCAAAATAAGGACCAATAGACGAAAAAAGATCAATGCTCATTTAAACCTCCAATTATTGTTATTATTAGATATGAATAGTGCAATAAAAAAAAGATTTTAGCTACTGATTTTTTTTAATGATAAATCTTACAGTTGAATATTAATTTAAATTGAAACAAGTTTTTTGAGTTTTATGTTTTTATTGGTTCCTGGAAAGTTAGAGTAGCTATAAAAAACGTGCTAGAGTTATGGGGTTTTAGCAGGGTTTGTAAAAACGTAATCTTTGCTTTTTACTTTGTTATGACAGGAAAAGCATTCCTGGTTAAAAGCTTCATCGTTTCCGTAAGGTTCTTGTGATGCTCCAACCCAGCGAGCATAACCCCAGCCACCATTCGTTTTATAACGACTAGAGTTTTTGATCATAATTTCAGAGTGGACAAATTTTCCCGGAACTACAGCTTCCTTCCAATTTGGATGTTTAACATTTTTCCAGACTAATTTAGCAAGGATACTTCCCTCAGGCCATGGGTTTTTTACCTGATCTAGAGGCTTTGATTGCAGTTGAATTGCCTAAAATTACCCGTTGAGTATTTTTGTCGGTACGGTATGATGAGCCGATTACTCGCCAATCTTTTAAACCAGTAGGATATTTAATTCCATTCGGAGCATTTAATATGGTTTCAGAATAGGCAGCTGTTGAAAAAAAGCTAATAAGCTAAAAAAAGGAACAAATAATAGTTTTTTCATCTATTCTATCAAAGGGTCTCTTGTTAATTTAATTGCAAGAATGAAAAATTTATTATATTTTCTATTGTTATGTTGAAAATTAAAAGCAGGATAAATCATGAGTCGCTATGAACAACACAATGATAAAAAGTTTTTACCTCTTTTAATGATCATTCTTGCCGGTATTCTGCTTTTGTTAGGTGCTTGGGTTTATATACTTAACGATGAAGATGCAAGTATTGAGAGAGTAAGTCAATCATTAGATATTCCAAAAGAAAAAAAGAGATCAGGTTTTAGGTCCGGCATAAATTCAGAAATAAAACCTGATAAAAATAATATTTCTGAAGATAATGACTCTAGTGGGCTTCTAAACGATATACCAAAAAAACCGGTATTAATGGAGCTGGATACTAGTGATGAAGGCTTTAAAAAAGCGGTGACTATGGTTTCTACCGATTTGGGCGATTGGTTTGAAGTTAAGGATGTCATTCGAAAATATATTATGCTTATTCACGATGTATCACAAAATAAAATCCTTTTTAAGCATAAAAATTTTTTAAAGATGCCTAAAAAAAATATGGTTAAAGAGGATGAGCAGGGTTTATATCTGACAAGAGAGGGATATCAAAGGTATGATCATTTTGCAGATGCATTGGTGGCAATAGATGTAAAGAAAGGAGTAAGTTTATATCTAACTTTTAAGCCATTATTTAATAAGGTGTATAATATTTTTTCATACCCTGAATCTTATAAGCTAGAAGACATTTTCCTGAAAGCTGCAGCAAATGTTATTAATGCGCCAATAGAAGAGGGTAGGATTGGGCTAATTAAACATACACTTTTCTACAAGTTTTCGGAGAAAAAATTAGAAAAGTTAAACGATGTTGAAAAGCAAATGTTAAGAATGGGGCCAGAAAATACTAAAAAGATACAGGCTAAACTTAGACAATTAGTTGAGGCATTTTCACTATTAAATGAATAAGGCTCTTTTGCTAGGGTATTTATTGCGGGTTGCCTAAGTTTTATCTTGTTCATGTAATTGAATGTTGACAATTCTAAGTGCGGCAAGCACAGCAGCAAAAACTTGGTTAGAATGAATTCCTCGAGTTTTATAGGTTTTATACTCACAATCCCAGCTAATAATACACTCCGTTAATGCGTTAGTATTGCCACCTTTGGGTATTCTGACTTCATAATCTAATAATTGAGGTAGGGTATAGTCATGAAGCTTTAAAACTTTATTGATTGCATCAATAAATGCGTCAAAACCCCCATTTCCAGATCCCGATGCAAGATGTATTTTGCCTTTAATATCAATGCGTAAGCTGACGGTTGCTTCTAGGTCAAGGCCGCTAGTGATTGAGCAGTTAAGCAGTTTTATGTGCTGATAATTCTTACTTTCCAGAACATCTGCAATAATGAAAGGTAGGTCATCAGTCGTAATGGTTTGTTTGGAGTCACCAAGTTTAACGATTCGAGCAAGAACCTTTTTTTGATTTTCTTCTGATAAATCAAGATCTAACAACTCCAAGTTTTTTCTCAAGGATGCTTTACCACTCATTTTTCCTAATGCATAGCTATGAATGCGAGAAAACCGTTTCGGTATTAATTTACTTTTGTATAAATCACCTTTTTGGTCGCCATCAGCATGGATGCCCGCAGTTTGGGTAAAGACATCTGCTCCAGTGATAGGTGTGTTAGCAGCAATACGCTTACCTGAGAAGTTTTCGATCATCTTGCTGGTTTTTACCAAATGACTCTCATCAATGGATAAATCCATGTTTAATTTATCACGTAGTACAACGGCTACTTGGGCTAATGAAGCATTACCCGCTCTTTCTCCCAGACAATTAATTGTACAATGAATCGAATTGATGCCTGCTCTTACTGCAGCCAGTGCATTCGCAGTGGCAAGACCATAATCATTATGAGGATGGAAGTCAAAATGAAGACTAGGGTAGCGAGTAATCATGTCTGTCAAATTCTCAAAAACTTCTTCTGGTGACATAACACCTAAAGTATCTGGAAGCATAAAATGAGTGATCCCAATTTCTTTTATTTTATCCAATAAAGAAAAAACATAATCTGGGCTATCTTGATAACCATTTGACCAGTCTTCTAAGTAAACATTGACAGTTAAACCTTTTACTAGCGCGTAGTTGACTGTTTCTAAAATGTCAGCAACATGTTCTTCAATGGTTTTTCCAAGTTGATGATGACAATGTTTTTTGCTTCCCTTGGTGAGCAAGTTTATAACACTGCCTTCGGTTTCTACAATCCAGTCTACGCTACGTGTGTGATCAACAAAACCTAAGACTTCAATACGGCCTTGGTATCCTTCTTGATTCGCCCATTGATTTATTCGAGTGACTGCTTGTTTTTCTCCTTCTGAAACGCGAGCAGATGCAACTTCAATTCTATCAACTTTTAAAGAATGTAACAGGGTTTTTGCAATGTTAACTTTTTCTTCTGGAGAGTAAGACACGCCTTGCGTTTGCTCACCATCACGCAGAGTGGTATCCATTAATTGGATATGTCTAGGTGGAATTGTCATTTATTGCTGCCAGAAATCAAGTCAAAGTATGAAGGTTTTGTTTAAACCCAAAGCCATGGATAGCTTTGTTTGTGTTTTTCTTCGTACTGGTCAATTTTGTCAGTTTGTAGAAGTGTTAAGCCAATATCATCTAGCCCTTTTGCAAGGTTTTCTTTGCGGAAAGGGTCTATTTCAAATGTAAAGCCATTGTTAGCAGGAGTGGTCAATTCTTGGTTTTCTAAATCTACAATAAAACGGACACCTTCATTTTCTGAAATTTCTTTCATTAAGCTGGCGAGTTGCTTCTTCGTTGCTACAATTGGTAATATACTATTTTTAAAACAGTTGTTGAAGAATATGTCGGCGTAGCTTGAAGAAATTATGGTGTTGAACCCATAATCAGCGATAGCCCAGGGAGCATGCTCCCGTGAAGAACCACATCCGAAATTGTCACCAGCAACGAGTATTTTTGCACCTTTAAAAGTAGATTTGTTAAGTTCAAAATCTGTATTTTCGCTACCATCATCGTTAAAACGCCAATCATGGAATAAGTGTTTTCCAAAACCACTGCGTTCAACTTTTTTTAGAAATTGCTTAGGGATAATCTGGTCAGTATCAACATTGCTACGATTCAGTAATGCAGCAATACTTTCATGTTTTTTATATGGTTCCATAATATTTTTCCGGTTACCCTTTTAAAGATTGCGAATATCAACAAAATGCCCAGCAGATGCAGCGGCGGCAGCCATTGCAGGGGATACAAGATGGGTTCGGCCACCTTTACCTTGGCGGCCTTCAAAGTTTCTGTTAGAGGTTGACGCACTTCGTTGGCCTACTGTTAATTCATCACCATTCATCGCCAGACACATTGAACAACCGGGTTCGCGCCATTCCCAGCCCGCATCAATAAAAATTTTATCAAGACCTTCTTCTTCTGCTTGTTGCTTAACATGATAAGAACCAGGGACAGCAATAGCTGTCACACCTTGAGCAACTTTCTTTCCTTTAGTCACTTCAGCCGCAATACGAAAGTCTTCTATACGACCATTAGTGCAAGAGCCAATGAAAATCAAGTCAACAGGTATATCCGTAATTTTGGTATGTGCTTTTAACCCCATGTAATCTAATGCATTAGTACAGGCTTGTCGTTTAATTTCATCATCAAAATCTTCAGGAGCAGGGATTATATCGGTGACACCTGTAACTTGTTCGGGCGATGTTCCCCAAGTAACTTGAGGTTCAATTTTAGAGGCATTTAACTCTACAACTGTATCGAATTTGGCACCATCATCAGAAGGTAAACTTTTCCAATAAGCTAGAGCTGCATCCCAGTTTTTACCGGAAGGGGTAAATTCTCTTCCTTTCAAATAATCATAGGTTTTTTGATCAGGAGCAACTAATCCTGCTCTGGCACCGGCTTCAATTGCCATATTACAAAGTGTCATGCGACCTTCCATAGAGAGGGCTGTTATCGCATCTCCAGCATATTCAATAACATGGCCTGTTCCGCCAGCAGTACCAATTTTACCTGTGATGGCCAGAGCAATATCTTTTGCCGAAGCATATTTTGATAATTCACCATCAATTTGAATCAACATGGTTTTTGATTTTTGCTGAGGTAAAGTCTGGGAAACCATCACATGCTCAACTTCTGAGGTTCCTATACCAAAAGCTAATGCGCCAAAAGCCCCATGTGTAGCAGTATGACTATCACCACAGACAACAACCATACCTGGATGAACAAAACCATGCTCAGGGACAACAATATGAATAACTCCGTTGTTAGGGTTTTTCATATCGTATAGGTTGAGACCATTTTCCTGGCAATTATTAGCCATGGTTTCAATTTGTTTTTTAGCGATAGGGTCTGCGATTGGAAGGTCTCTGTCTTTAGTCGGTACGCAGTGATCCATTGTAGCTAAAATACTGTGAGGGTTACGAACTTTGCGATTTGCAAGTCTTAACCCTTCAAAAGCTTGTGGACTAGTCACTTCGTGCATTAAATGGCGATCAACATAAAGTAAAGGTGCTTGGCCTGGAACTTCAACCACGAGGTGGCTGTCCCAGATCTTTTCATACATTGTTTTTTTCATAAAACTATTCCTAGAGTTGACACTTATTTTGATTGGTTGATGAGCTTTAATATATGAGATAGGTATTTATCTAGATAGTTTGAGTAGATAAATCTTAAAGTAATTAAATATTTTAACAGCGTCACAGGTTTTAAGTAACCGATTATTATCTCTTATAAAAATAGTTTAGTGCAACTAAGAAAAGAGGTTTATATATTAAAGAGTTAGAAAAATAGCCTCAGTGTTAACTAAAAGGAAATAATTAATTACTGTTTTGTTGTATTGTTTACCTAGGTGATCAGGTATACCATATGGTCATCTTCAAGGCAAATGATTGCCTTGGTATTTTATTTTATTAACTATTTTAGATATTTAGGGTTTAAATGAAAAGCATTAAAAAAGACATAGCAGTTGGAGCATTATTCATATCAGGAATCTGGGGGTTCGTTTCAGGTGCATTTATTGTTTCAACAGTTTTTTTTGGAACATCTGCTATGCTTAGTAATATCAATCTAACCGAAAATTAGACTAACCAAATTCATTAACCTCCTCGTTGTGAATGCAGACTAAAAAGCTGCGACCTTTAGTCTCCTTTAACTTAAAGTTACAGGAGATTTTTTTTGGACTTTAATTAAACAATGTTTATTTATTTGGGGCCTCCTTTTTAACCTTAACGAAGAATTATATTTTTGATTATTTTTTTATAAAGGTACTAAATTTCTTTATTAAAGGTAAAATGAAAGCGATAAGACCAATAAAAAAATAATGATGAATCAACAAAGCGATGTTTTTAATTTTAGTTATCTAAAAGATTATTTCAGGCGAATTTTTCCTAATGCTCAAGCTTTTGCTTTAGCTTTAATACTTGTTGTTGGTTTTGTACTTATATTTACATTATCAGATATTTTATTACCCGTATTTGCCTCTATTATTTTAGCTTATTTATTACAGGGAATTATTGGTAAATTAGAAAAAAAAATACCCCGTTTAGCAGCAGTTTATCTTGTTTTTTCTGGATTTTTAGCTTGCCTAGGCTTTGTTTTGTTTTTTTTAATGCCTTTAGTCTCAGTACAGGCAGTCCAATTAGTGCAACGTATTCCTGAGATGATAAGAAGTGCACAGGTGGAGGTGATGAAATTACCAGAACTTCATCCTCAGTATATTTCAGAAGCCAATATTAGAGAGATGATGATTTCTATTCAAGATGAATTGTTAGATTATGGGCAAGAGTTAATTTCTAATTCTGCTGCCTCGGTTGTGGGTTTGGTTACTGCAGTTGTTTATTTGTTTCTTGTTCCAATGATGGTTTTTTTCTTTTTAAAAGATAAAAATACGATTATTTCCTGGTTTATGCAATTTATGCCTAAGGATAGAAGTTTAACCATTCAGGTATGGAAAGAAGTTGATATGCAAATTGCAAACTATGTTCGAGGTAAGTTTGTTGAAGTCTTTCTTCTTGCTGCTATAAGTTATGCTGCATATACTTTTTTAGGCTTAAATTATGCCATGTTGTTGGCAGTTTTTATGGGCTTATCTGTTGTTATTCCCTATGTAGGGGCAGCTTTAGTAACTTTTCCTGTTGTAGGTGTTGCTATTATTCAATGGGGGGTCACTTCCGATCAGTTTATGTATATTGCGGTAGCGTATTCAATTATACAAGCAGTTGATGGTGTTTTTTTAGTTCCTTTATTATTTTCAGAAGCAGTTAATTTGCACCCAGTAGCGATTATTGTTGCAATTCTATTTTTTGGAGGAATCTGGGGTTTTTGGGGTGTTTTTTTTGCTATTCCATTGGCAACAACCGTTAAAGCAATTTTAAATGCATGGCCAAGATTAGCTGAAATACCATATGAAAAATCTTATTAATAAGTTAGCTACGTTGTTTTTTAAGAGAGCTCTCTAAGTTTTTGCAAAACCTCTTCAATGTGAGTCTTAACTTTGACTTTTCGCCACTCATGAATCAAAATCCCTTTTTCGTTAATTAAAAAAGTACTCCGCTCTATTCCTCGGACTTGTTTTCCGTACATATTTTTCATTTTTATAACTTCAAATAGTTGACAAAGTTTTTCTTCCTTATCAGAGAGTAGCTCGAAAACAAAGGCTTGTTTTTCTTTAAAGCCCTCGTGAACCTTGATACTATCACGAGAGATACCAAATATAATAGTATTCAACTCGTTAAACTGGTCGATATTGTCTCTAAAGTCTTTTCCTTCTTGTGTGCAGCCAGGCGTATTATCTCTAGGATAAAAATAAAGGATGATTTTTTTCCCAAGATAGTCGGATAGTTTAAAAGAGATACCACCCGTTGAATCAGCTTCAAAATCAGGAACAGGGCTGTTTATGCTAATCGTTGTCATATTATATTATTGGGTTAAAAATTAAGTCTAGGTTCAAATTTTCTGAAAAAATATGAAGTTCATCACGTAAGACCGGTATTATAATTTTTTCAGGAACAGACAAGATAAAATCTACAAGGAATAAATTAGCCTGTGTGATAGATGGCTGGTATTGTTTTACATTGATTTCTTCAATACAGATTTCTTGGTCAACTAAAAAAATAATTATTTCTTCAACAATATTTTTACCTGGAAGTGAAACTATTTCAAGGGAATAGGGAATACTTTTAGATTTCTTTTGGAGAGAGTCTGTTCTTAAGGTATGAAAATGAATTTCAAGTTTTTTTTGTAGGCCTTCTAAGGTTGTTTCAAGTTTAGCAATCTGATTCCAGTTGCCATTAACTAATAAGTAAGTTGCATTGACTTGGGCTAAGCTAGAATATTTAAGAGAAAGAACTTGACAGTTACAATTAGAAATAGCCTTTAGTATTTTACTTATAAAGCATGTCGAACTGCTTCCTAAAGCCGTAATGGTTAATTGCATAGAGTAGACCCTAAGTTTCGTACAAGTTTATCACCAAAAAACACCAATAAACATTTTTTTATTTTTTTAATATTAAAAAAAATAGTGACAATCTTTAAGTTATTGAAGTATCTGCTATTCTTAGATTATGAGTATTGTTACTCCTTTCAAATATATTAAGTAACTATTGAATTCTTGGTTTACAAGATTGCAATATATAGTAAAGAGACTGAGTTGAGGTGTTAAAATGGCAAGATCAAATCAAAATAGAAAAGTTATTCCATCTGAAGATTTTTCAGATACTTTAGATAAGATGCTTAACAAAGCAGTACCCTTAGCCGATGTTACTGAATTGTCTCAGGATGATGACATTATGGATCAATTAATAATGGAAGATGTTTTTGATGTTGCAGATGAGGAAATTGAAAGGTTATCAAGTAATGTGAATAACCGGAAAATAGAGAAAGACAAAAAAAATAATATTGAGAATATTATTTCAGAAATACGAAAAGGCCAAGTTGACGAATTCTCTGCTCCTGAAACAACTAAAATACAGAAAGTCAGAGCAAAGAGTAATAAGGGTGAATTAAATGTAGATGATTTACTAGATTTGGTAGATGAAAAATACAATTTTAACCAGAAAGAAGATACTAAAAACAATACTAACCCAGAGTTGGAAAATATGATGGTAGAAAAGCATAAAAGTGAGAACGAAAGTATTGAAAACGTTGATGAAGACATTGAAAGCTTATCAAAAGGTGTCAATGACTTGGAACTGGCTATAAAAAATAAAAAGGCTATGGAAAGTAAGACTTCTGATGTACTAAAGGAAGAAGTTGATGCAATTTCTGATTCTGATCAATCGATAAAAGAGGATGAGTTAGATATTGATGATTTACTGGATTCGGTGGATGAGGAATCTAATATAAAACAAGAGGAGCCCGCTGAAATAGATGAGTTTTCTGAAGAAAGTGAGACCTTAAATCGGGAGTCAGAAGATGAGAGGGTAGAAAATAATGCAGAAGAAAATGAAAGTGACGAGAAAACGAATCAACAAATTGCAAGCTTATCAAGTGATGTAAAAAACTTGGGAATGGAAAATGAAAACAAAGAAGACTTGAAAGATCAAACACTTGAGATACAAAAGAATGAAGTTGATGAATTAAATATTAAAAAGGATGAGAAAAATATAGATGATTTACTGGATTCGATAGATGACGAATCTAAAGTACAAGATGAAAAGTCGACTGAAAGTGATCTATCTTCTGAGCCAGAGATGGAAAGTGATGTAGAGAAGTTTGTCGCTAATAATGAAAGTGTAAAAAACGTAAATGAACAGAATTCAGATTCAATAATTGCTGACTTCGATATTTCTTCTGATGATGAAATTTTAGAGTCAGATAATGAACTTATAGAAAAAGTGCAGGCGGCGAATGAAGGGGAAGAAGAGATTAATCTTCTATTAAATCAATCCTCTGAAGAAATAAAAAAATCAAACATCGCAATTGATGGCCTAAATAATAAAGTTAATCAACTTATTGAGGATAATGATAGTTTAAGAAACCAGATTTCGGTGCTCGTAGCAGCTGAAAATGATGGTAGTGATATGTTGAACAGCTTGGAGTCATTAAAAAAACAGCAGAAATCGCTAACAAGGCAATTCAAAGAGAAGGGCCAACTATCACCTATGTTGACTTATGCTGCATTAGGGTTGGCAGGTTTTTCAGTGTTATTGGCTGGAGGGTTAGGTACTGTTGGATATGGGGCGAAATCTGATGTAACAGAATTATCAGAGTTAGTAGCAACGCTTGACGAAGAAACTGATGATTTAATTGCTAGTAGCTCAAAAGCTGATATTGAGAAATTAAATGAAAAAACTCGGTTGTTAATTTTAAAAAATGAAAAATTAACTGAAAAAATCGATGAGGTTAAAAATTCTATATTAACTAACTCGTTAGAACCAATAGTTGATGATCTTGTTGAGAATAATGAGCAGACTCAACAAACAATTGGAAAGTTACAAGCTAAAGTCAAACAATTAGAAAAACGAAAGCCTGTAACAGTTAAAGCGAAATCAAAATCAAGAAAAGTAAATAAGGTTGTTGAAAAATCAACATGGGTTGTAAACTTAGTTTCTTTTAAACAAGAATGGTATGCAAAAAGTAAAGCCGAAGAATTTGAAAAAAAGGGTGTGCCAACTGATGTAATAAAGGTTAAGGTTAAAGGGGAGAATTGGTTTCGTTTAAGAGTTAAAGATTTTAAAAGTAAATATGATGCAGCAAGCTATGCTGTTAAAGTAAAAAAGACACTTAATCTCGGCTCTGTTTGGGTAACTAAATTTTAAGTTTGAATTAATTTATAATACTATATTAAATATCCGTGAAATTTAGCCCTATGTTGAAGTAAAGTAAATTATTATACTGGTTGGGGCTGCCGTTTCTTTGGCAACCCAAAAAGTTATACTATGAATTCAAAGCTTTTAATTTTTTTAAAAGAAAATATTTGGACTAGCACTGATAATTATCAATCAACAATTAAGCAACTAAGTGTTAAAGCATTAAAGGTTTTTTTGCTTTCAATCCAAGGTTTTAATCGGGATATTTGTCAGTTAAGAGCATCTGCACTAACACTTTATACCTTACTATCCATTGTTCCTGTTATAGCTTTATTGTTTGGTATTGCTAAAGGTTTTGGTTTTGAAAAAAAACTTGAACAGCAATTATTAGAAAAAGCATCAGAGCAGGATACGATGATGCTGCAGTTGATTGAATTTTCACAAAATATGCTATCCAGTACAAAAGGAGGTTTGGTTGCAGGGATCGGTATTGTCGTACTGTTCTGGTCGGTAATAAAAGTAATTAGTAATATTGAAGAGTCTTTTAATCATATTTGGAATATAAAAAAAAATAGGTCGGTAACAAGAAAAATAAGTGATTATTTATCGCTCATGGTGTTAGCTCCTATATTGTTAATTGTATCAAGTAGTATTACCGTCTTTGTGAAAACAAAAATTGCCTGGCTAGTTGAGGTGATTCATTTGCCTGAATTTGGTACTAAGCTTGTGCTCTATGCGATGAGCTTTTCTCCCCTGATTATTATGATACTGCTATTTACCTTTGTTTTTGTGTTTATGCCTAATCAAAAAATATCTTTAAAAGCAGGTATTATTGCTGGTGTTGTTACTGGTATTTTGTTTCAGCTTGCTCAATCAGCGTATTTGAGTTTACAAATTGGTGTTTCAAGTTATAACGCTATTTATGGAAGCTTTGCTGCACTACCTCTATTTCTGGTTTGGTTACAATTAGTTTGGATGGTTGTTTTGTTTGGCTGTGAAATTTCTTTTTTTATTCAAAACTTTGAGAGTTATCGGTATAACAAAAAGTTTTCCAAACTTAGCTTTTCTTTAAAAAAGAAGATTGCCATACAAATATGTCATTTTATTGTTAAACGTTTTTTAAACAAAGAAAAAGCGGCAGATATTAGGTTAATTGCTAAAGAGTTGTCTTTACCTATTTCAATAGTACAAAAAACACTCGACGAACTTATTGATAGTCATCTTATCGTCGAATTAAATGTGGAGGAAGGAGAGGAAAGTGTTTATCAGCCCGCACATGATATTAATTCTTTAACGATAGGAACTATTATACATGCGCTTGAAACTGCAGGACAAAACTCTGTGCCTGGTTTAAATGGGAATGAGCAGTTTTCAAAGATAAATGAATTAGAAGATAGTTATTTAATAAAAGAACTTTAAATGTCTAGAATTATCCAAATAATTCCCAAACGGGTTTGATAGAGTCTGGTAACGGTGCTAAACGACCGAGTTCTACCCATTGATTATCAGGGGTATGGAAATCTGAACCTACAGATGCAGCTAATTCATATTGCTTAGCATATTGTAAAGTACGCCTAATTTCTTCTGGGGAGCTTCTTCCGGTCACCACTTCAATGCCTTGTCCACCTACTTCTTTAAAAGAAGATAAGAAACGTTTTAACCAGCTTGCAGTAAGGTTGTAACGTAAAGGGTGAGCGACTACAGCAACGCCTCCAGCTTGGATGATCCAGTCAATGGCTTTGGGTAAATCTGCCCAAATCGTTGATACAAAGGCAGATTTTCCTTTGCCTAAATAGCGATCAAAAGCTTGTTGTCTGCTTGATACATAATGTTCGGAATATAAAAAATCAGCAAAATGGGAGCGGGTAATCATTCCTCCATTTGCTGCTTTAACGACTGCCTCATAGGCATTTGGAACTCGTTTTTTTTCAAGTTTTTGGGCAATTTTTATTGCTCGTTCTGTTCGAAGGTCTTGTAATTTTTTAATCCCTGAGGTTAAAGTAGTATTGGTGGGGTCAATATTTAAACCAACAATATGGAAACATTTGTTCTCCCAAGTTGTTGATATTTCAATGCCAGGTATAAATTTTATGTTATTTGATTGAGCTGTTTTTGCGGCTTCTTTTTGACCATTAATAGTGTCGTGATCGGTTAATGCAAGCGATGTCACACCTTGTTGTTTTGCTCGTTGCACAACCTCTTTAGGACTAAGCGCACCATCGGAAGCAGTTGAGTGACAATGTAAATCAAATTTTTCTTGCATTATAAATAGGTTTTTTGGGTAAGAATAATGGTTGCTTAAAGTATAGAAAAAAATTCAAAAATTACTGGTATTCACCATAAAGTTTTGAGTATAGACCGCTACTTTTAATTAAAGTTGAATGATTACCTTGTTCACAAATTTTACCGTCTTCAAATACATAAACGTGGTCTGCTTGTTTTACCGCACTTAAACGGTGTGCAATAATAATCGTTGTTCTTCCACTTAAAAAATTGGCTAAAGCACTGTGTAATTTTTTTTCTGTTTCTGTATCAAGTGCAGAAGTCGCTTCATCTAATATTACGACACTTGGGTTGGCAACAATCATTCTGGCAATTGCAAGCCGTTGTCGTTGTCCTCCAGACAAACGCATACCCTGTCTACCAACAATGGTGTCAAGACCTATGTCGAGTTCTTCAATCGTATCTTTAAGCTGAGCAATTTCTAATGCATTCCATAATTTTCTATCTGCTATATCTCTCCCTAGCGTTAAATTTGCTCTTACCGTATCATTAAATAAAGCAGGTTGTTGTAAAACAGTAGCTACATGTTCTCTTACAACATCTAATCCTATTTGATCAATGGGGACATCATTAAAATAGATCATGCCTTTTGTTGGGGGGTACAAACCTATAATTGCTTGAGTAAGAGTCGATTTACCACCGCCACTTGCACCGACTAAAGCGACTTTTTCTCCAGAAGGAATAAAAAGGTTAATGCCATTTAATACAGGTTCTTCTTTATAACTAAAATGAAGGTTTTTAATATTGACTGAAACAGTTCTTTTGTTTTCAAAAGGGTCTTTAAGATGCGGGTATTGTGGTTCTTGATGTAAGGCACAGAGTTCGTTAATCCTGCTTAACGCTGCTTTTGCAGCAAAAAAAGAATGCTGTATTCCTAAGATTTCCTGTACAGGCGCCATCATAAACCAAAGATAGCCAAAAACTGCGAGCATTTCGCCAATACTCAAGTCGGAATATAGCACCATAAACATGGCAGTTGCTCTAAAAATATCAAAACCCACTAAAAAAACCAGAAAACTTAGACGCGATGCAGCATCGCTCTTCCAGGAAAATGCAGTTGAACGGTCCTTAACTTTTCTTGCTGACTCGATGAGTTGTTGGCAATAGTGATTTTCTCTATTACTTGCACGGATTTGATGAATTGCTTCTAATGTTTCTGTTAAAGACTGTTGAAAAATACTGTAAGCAGAGCTCTCTTTTGCTTTAAGGTCTTTAATGCGAGAACCAATTTTTTTTGCAATATAAATAACTAAAGGGTTAAGTAGTAAGATAAAAAGTCCAAGTTGCCAATGCATCCATAATAGAATTATTGCTGTACCTATTACAGTCAGGCAGGCGATGAGTAGTCGGCTGATTGTTGACCCAATAAAGCCGTCTAGTGTGCCAAGATCAATGATCATGTGGGAAACAACAGCTCCGGTTCCAAGACTTTCGTATTCTGACATGGAAATTTTTTGTAAACGGTTTATTAAATCTTTACGAATACGAAAAATTACATCTTTTGATATGATTGTAAACTGTCGGCCTTGAATAATGTTGAATAGGATAGAAAGAAGTCGAAGTATTAAACTAACTATCAAAATAGCAACGATATAGGCAACAGGGGTTTGCCATTCGCCTGGAATTATTAGATTAAGAGATTCGGTTATACTGGCAGGGTTTTTAAGTAATACCTCATCAACAAGTAGAGGCATTAACAAAGGGACAGGAACACTGGCTAGCGTTGCAAGAACTGCAATTAAATGTGCCTTAATTAATTGTTTTTTATGCTTTAGTGCAACCTTAAATATGTAGTCCCAAGTGTAATTAATTTGGTTTTTATCTGGATTTAAAGAACTATTATTGGACACTATTGTATATTCTATAAACTGGATTAAACTTCTTATTATAAACAATCTTGAAACGTATGGGAAAACAACAGCCTAATTTATAAGCAATATTATGTTTAAAACCACTAAAATAATTGTATTTTTTCTGATTTTTGTAATGTCATTTCAAGTCTTAGGCAACACGAAATCATTATTACAAAAACAAAGAGAAACATATGTTCTAGCAGAAAAATTAATTGCAAAGGGCGAGGACAGCTTATTTTTTAAACAGATAAAGTCTATTAAAAAATATCCCTTATATCCTTTTATTCAGTATCAATGGCTACAAGAAAACTTAGATCAAAAAAATAAGATTCAGGCATTTTTAAATCAGTACAAAAAAACTCGTTATGCGCGCCCATTAAAATATAAATGGCAAATCTATTTGGCAAAAAAAAACCATTGGTCAACTTATATTAAACATTACCAAGCAAGTAAGAATACAAAATTACAATGCTATTATTTGTGGGCAAGATATAAAACAGGTTATAAAACAAAGTCGATAAAAGATGCAAGGAAGTTATGGGTTGTTGGTCGCTCACAACCTAAAGAATGTGACCCTATTTTTAAAGTATTAAAGGACTCTCCTTATTTTACTAAAAAGTTAATTTGGCAACGATTTAGAGCCGCTTTATCAAAAGGAAATGTTGGCTTGGCAAAATATATTAGTCGGTCTTTAAGTAAAGCTGAACAGAAAAAAACTAAACTTTGGCTAAGAGTTCATGCGAAACCTTCTCGTGTTGAAAATATAAAGATTGTGAGGCAACATGCTCATTCACATCTAATTTTTGCTCATGGCATAGAACGACTAGCAAGAAGAGATATCGTTAAAGCTGTTCATGTTTGGGATTCAGGAAAAAAACATTTTAAAGTTAAAAAGGAAAAGACACAATTTATTGAACGAAAGTTAGCAATGGCCCTCGCTTTAGATAGAAATAAAACAGCTTATAGCCGCTTGAATCAACTGCCGAAACTTGATGAAGAAGCAAAGCAGTGGAGGGTAAGAGCCGCTTTAAGGTCATTAGATTGGTCGCATGTTAAACAATCGATCGCTAAACTAAGTAAAAAATCTAAAAGTGAAGAACGGTGGAAATATTGGTTAGCTCGTGCATTAGATAAAACTGGACAAAGTGAAAAAGCTAAGAATATTTATGCGCAGCTAGCGAAAGAGAGAAGTTATTATGGCTATTTATCAGCTGACAAACTTAATAAAAATTATCAATTAGCTAATAATCCAGTTCAGGTTTCTAAAAAAACACTGGATACATTTAAGCAAAAAAATGACTTTCGTGTGGTTGCAGAATTAATTGAAGTTAATCAAATTGATGAGGCTAAAAGACAATGGTGGTATTCAGTCAACAAATTAAGCAAAGCAGACATATTGGTAGCTGCAAAATATGCACAACAGCTACAGTGGAAGCAAGTGCCAATTTATACGATTGCAAAAGCTAAATATTGGGATGATGTGCCGTTAAGGTTTCCTTTGGCTTATCAGCATCTTGTCAATAAAAACGCAGAGTTACAAGGTTTGAATCCAGCGGTCATTTATGGTTTGATCCGGCGTGAAAGTGCATTTAATGAAAATGCTCAATCACCTGTTGGGGCAAGAGGATTGATGCAAATTATGCCCAGAACGGGGCGACAAATTGCTAAAAACCTAAAAGAAAAATGGCATAAGAAAAAAAGTTTATTTAATCCTGAAATTAACCTTAAGTATGGTTCTTATTATTACAAAAAAATGTTGACTCAATTTAATGGTAATTATGTATTAGCGGCAGCAGCTTATAATGCAGGACCTCATCGAGTAAAACGTTGGTTGCCTGAAAAACAAGAGTTGGCTGCAGATATATGGGTTGAAACAATTCCATATAAAGAAACAAGAGGCTATGTTTCAGCTGTTTTAACGTATGCATTAATCTATCAAAAACAATTAAAGCAAAATATTCTCACTATGGATGGATTTATGGGGCGAGTTTTTTCGAGTCAAAAATTAGTAAAACTGTAAATATAAAAACGTATTATTGATTTGATTTGAAAGATAGCTCAACTAATAATTTCCGTCCTTAGATTGTCCAAGGTATAATAGGTCGATATTAATTATAAGAAATAGCTTGGTATAGACTCAATGGAAAAACAGCATAGTTTTACGCGTGATGAATTATTAATGTCTGGAAAAGGTGAATTATATGGTTCAGACAATGCGCAACTACCACTCCCTAATATGCTAATGATGGATCGTATTACTCATATTTCTGATGAAGGTGGAAAGCATGAGAAAGGTGAAATAATTGCTGAACTTGATATAAAACCTGATTTATGGTTTTTTGATTGTCATTTTCAAGGTGATCCTGTTATGCCCGGATGTTTAGGTCTTGATGCAATGTGGCAATTAATTGGTTTTTATTTATGCTGGCTTGGTGGACCAGGTAAGGGGCGAGCCTTAGGCTGTGGAGAAGTGAAATTTTCTGGACAAGTTTTACCGACAGCAAAGAAAGTAACTTATAAAATTGATCTGAAGCGTGTAATTATGCGTAGATTAGTCATGGGAATTGCTGATGCGACAATGGAAGTTGATGGTAAAATGATCTATCAAGCTAATGATTTGAGAGTTGGTTTATTTACGTCTACTAAAGACTTCTAGGGTTGCATAATGAAAAGAGTTGTAGTAACAGGATAAGGTATTGTTGCAAGCATAG
>JAKIVF010000071.1 GCA_021647145.1 Methylococcaceae bacterium
GAAGATACCGGTAACTGTGATTTATATGGCACTGTTTTGGTGCGGGGTGGGAGATTTCCAGATATTCGTTCCCTGAATCCTACTTTTGCCATGAAGTTAGGGTGTTTTAGGATGGTAAATCTTTGCTGTATCCAGTCTGAGACTTTGGAAAACGATATTAATTTTTTCTAAAGGCTTGCCTGGTAGTTTTGGAAATTAAGGGGTCTGCTGATTTTTTTTGGCGGCCTGGCAACAGGGCTTTGTATTACAGCACAGGGCAGGAAAACCGTGGGTTTGAGTAGACCAATGAATAAGTCAGTATTATTTCTTGCAGCATGTCTTGTCCTGGTGAGTCCGCTTACCTATGGCGCAACCGTTCATGCTGGGATTTTTGGTTTTGGTGAAGAGCCTGATGAGTTAGACGATTTAGATCATTGGCTAGAAAAATTTAGAATTGCTTTTTCTTCTCCTAAAGGTGCTGCTGAAGAATTAATAACAGCACAAAACATATCTATGTCAATTGCTGAGTATGAGCGATCTCAAGTGTTTGTAAATACTCCTTGGAAGAGATATGTTCAAGGGGATGAAAGGGCTATTTCATGGGCCGCAAAAAAAGGAGCTATTTTATTTTTCACACCTAATTCAGAGGGGGGAGCTAACTGTTCAAGTTGTCACTCAGGAGACTTTTTTACTGATGAAAGCTTTCATAACTTAGCTATGCCACAAATAGGTCCAGGAAAAGGTGATGGAGAAGATGGTTCAAAAGATTTTGGTCGTGCACGTGAAACGGGTCTTGAAAAAGATAAATTTTCTTTTAGAACACCTTCACTTCTTAATGTCGAAGTCACGGGTCCTTGGTCACATACAGGAGCTTATTCTTCATTAGAGGCTGTTATAAGACACCACTTGAATGCAAGAAGAGCTATTAAAAATTATGATTATAGTCAATTATCTCAAGATAACATTCGTAATTTGAAAAACATGCAAGAAAATACGGAAGAAGCTTTGAATTTTCCTAATTTCGCTTTAGATAAAATTTATTTAAATAATAGGAGTGTATATTTTCTGGTTGAATTTTTAAAAAGCTTAACTGACCCGTGTACCATTAATCGAGAATGTTTAAGTCCGTGGATTCTTGATGAAGATACAAGAAATGATCCTAATGGACATCAGTTGAACGCAGTTGATCAGTTTGGAGAAAAATTATAACCATGATGGAAATGATTCTCAGGAATTAATTTCTGAGAATCTAGGCTTTACTTAACTATACTGCGTGTGGTCACGTATGCAGGTTTCTAACGGCTAAGTTTTTACCGATAGCTGTGTTTATGAAACAGTTGCGTAGTCAGCTATGCTCTAATTTCATCGCCTTGCTCTCAACAAAAATCAGCGCATTATAAATTCCACATCCGTGACCGCGCAAAGTATAAGTATTCTTTGTTAGGCATCTTTGTATATGACCGTGTTTTGTATAACTTTTTCCCGTATAATTAGATTTCATGATTAAATGGGAAAAAATTGAGACTGTCCTGCTGGATATGGACGGTACTTTACTGGATTTAAATTTTGATAATCATTTTTGGCTAGAGTTTGTTCCTAAACGTTTTGCTGAAAAAAATGGTCTTTCTCTAGAACAAGCTAAACAACAGCTAGTTCCCCAGTTTAGAAAAATGGAAGGTAAGCTGGAGTGGTATTGTCTGGACTATTGGAGCAAAACATTAAATCTTGATATCGCAGGATTAAAAGTAGAGATAGCAGGGTTAATTTCGATTCTTCCTCATGTAATGGACTTTTTAGATGCGCTTTATCAATCTCATCATAAGGTGCTTTTGGTAACAAATGCGCATAGAGATAGTCTGGCTTTAAAAATGGATAAAACTTGTTTAAAACCTTTTTTTGATCAGATTATTAGTTCACATGATTATGGCTATTCTAAAGAACAGCAAGAATTTTGGTTTAAACTACAAAAAAAACATCCATTCGATCTTCAAAAAACACTACTAGTCGATGATAGCCTAGCTGTTTTAACCTCAGCGAAATGTTTTGGCATTAAACATTTAGTCTCAATTAGTTGCCCCGATTCACAATTAGAAAAAAAAGAAATCAGTGGTTTTTTGGCTATTGAGGATTTTCGGGAGTTGATGCCGGTTTAGTAGGTTTATCTTTATTAGCTGGCGTTGGTTTTTTTTTCACTGTTGATGCTTTATCTTTATAAGGCATTCTTTTGGCTGTAGAAGTTCTAGGTTTTTTTGTTTGGGAGTAGTTTTTACGAGGAGGTCTTTTAGCTGGAGGGGTAATTTCTGTTGCTAACAGATCGTCGGTGATTGTATTGACGGTTATTTTTTCGCCTATATATTCCTCTATATCAGGCATAGAGTAAGCATATTCTTCACAGATAAAACTAAAGGCGATACCGGTAGTTCCAAAACGCGCAGTTCTTCCGATCCGGTGGACATAATCTTCCGCATCTTGAGGTAAATCATAATTAATAACATGTGATACTGCAGGAATATGTAGTCCTCGAGCAGCAACATCGGTTGCAATCATTAAGTTAACTTTATTTTCCTGAAAATTATTTAATAATCGTTGTCTTTTTTCCTGAGGGACATCGCCACTTAAAACAGCAACTTTGTAGCTATTGGCGATAAGAAAACCTTCAAGCTGCTCTGCACACCGTTTGGTGTTTACAAATACAATAGATCTTTCAGGTTTATGTTTTTTTAATAACCCTAATAATAAAGGGATTTTTTGGTCATTAGCTGGACAAAAAGCACTTTGAGTGATTGCTTTTGAAGTGACTTCTTCTTGTTCAATTTTGACTAGGACAGGGTTGTTCATATGTTCATATGCTAATTCTGTTACTTTGTAAGATAAAGTGGCTGAAAATAGCAAGTTTAAGCGTTTGTCTACTGCTGGCATTTTGCGTAATAAAAAACGAATATCTTTAATAAAACCAAGATCGAACATTCTATCGGCTTCGTCCATGACAGAGACTTGTATATTATTTAGAGTAAATGCATTTTTTTTGTAAAAATCAATGATTCGTCCTGGTGTGCCGATAATTATATCTATATTGGTTTTAAGTAAATCCTGCTGTTTCTTATAATCAGTTCCTCCGTAGATCAAGGCATATTTAAAATTAAGATGCTTGCCTAATAATAATGCATCTTTGTGTATTTGAATGGCAAGTTCTCGGGTGGGTGCAAGAATTAATGCCCTCGGGTTTTTAATTTTTTTACTTTCATCATTAATTAAACGTTGAAAAGTGGCCAATAAAAATGCTGCAGTTTTACCTGTGCCTGTCTGTGCCTGTCCTGCAATATCTTTATCTCTTAAAGACAAGGGTAAAGTTCTATCTTGTATGGGCGTGCAGTCAATAAACCCAGCCTGGTTTAAACTTTTGATAATGGAGTCAGATAATTCTAGATTACTGAAGCGTGTTTTTGTAAGATGCGTTTTATTCATAGCTATAGGATAACTTAAAAATCTAATTGTTTGAAATTGATTGACACATAAAGCGATCAAATTTATAGTAACCCTTTATAAATTTTGGAGAATAACGTGAGTGACTCGGTCCTTCATGTAACGGATGCTGATTTTAGTGAAACTGTTATTAAGTCTGACAGACCTGTTTTAGTTGATTATTGGGCGGAATGGTGCGGCCCATGTAAAATGATCGCGCCAGTTTTAGATGAAATTTCTTCTGAATATGCAGATAAATTGACAATCGTAAAGATCAATATTGACGATAGTCCAAAAACACCTTCACATTATGGTGTTCGTGGGATTCCAACTTTAATGATTTTTAAAGATGGTGAAGTTGAAGCGACAAAAGTAGGTGCTTTAAGTAAGTCTCAGTTAACTGATTTTATTGATAGTAATATCTAAAAAAAATTAGGATAAATTTAAACGTTATTTTTTTAATTAACTAGGTTTGTAAAAAAATTTGCACAAACCTAGTTATTGCTCTACAATTCTAATTGTCCAACTCAGGACGTATCATACTATTGATCCCTTAATATTATATCTATATCATTTAGCAACGGATACTTCCGTTTATCATTTCTTTTATATCCTCATTTATGAATCTGTCTGAATTAAAACTAAAACAAATTAGTGAAATTGTATCTATTGCCGAATCTTTAGGCATTGAGAACATCTCAAGAGCTCGAAAACAAGAAGTTATTTACGCCATTTTAAAAAAACAAGCTAAAAGTGGAGAAGATATTTTTGGCGACGGTGTTCTAGAAATATTACAAGATGGTTTTGGTTTTCTTCGTACGCCAGGAAGTTCTTATTTAGCTGGCCCCGATGATATTTATGTTTCACCCAGTCAAATTCGGAGATTCAGTCTTCGAACCGGTGATACAATAAGTGGTAAAATAAGACCTCCAAAGGATAATGAACGTTATTTTGCAATGCTTAAAGTTGAAAAAATCAATTTTGAGCAACCAGAAAATGCAAAAAATAAAATTCTCTTTTCTAACCTTACACCACTCTTCGCAAATAAACGATTTATTCTTGAACAAGGTAATGGGACGAGTGAAGATCTTACTGGTCGTGTTATTGATTTAATCGCTCCTATAGGTAAAGGTCAGCGTGGATTAATCGTTTCTCCGCCTAAAGCGGGTAAAACCATGATTTTGCAAAGCCTTGCGCATGCTATAGCAGAAAATAACCCCGAGTGTTATCTCATTGTATTGCTTATTGACGAACGTCCAGAAGAAGTAACAGAGATGGAACGTTGTGTGCGAGGAGAGGTTGTTTCAAGCACCTTTGATGAACCAGCCACAAGACACGTACAAGTCGCAGATATGGTGATTGAAAAAGCGCGTCGTTTAGTTGAACATAAACACGATGTAGTAATCTTGTTAGACTCATTGACTCGTTTGGCAAGAGCTTACAACATGGTTACTCCATCTTCTGGAAAAATATTATCTGGTGGTGTTGATGCTAATGCCTTGGAAAAACCTAAACGCTTTTTTGGTGCGGCACGAAATATTGAAGAGGGTGGGAGTTTGACTATTATTGCAACAGCCCTTGTAGATACTGGTTCAAGAATGGATGAAGTTATTTATGAAGAGTTTAAAGGTACAGGTAATATGGAACTACACCTTGAGCGCAAAATTGCCGAAAAACGTGTTTATCCGGCGATTAATATTAATCGATCAGGTACTCGTCGTGAAGATTATTTAGTGGATCCTGAAGTGTTGCAAAAGACCTGGATTTTACGGAAGATTTTACAACCTATGGATGAATTAGCTGCATCTGAATTTGTATTAGGTAAGCTTAAAGACTTTAAAACCAATGCGGAATTTTTTGATTCTATGAAACGATGAAGTATTTATTCTTCATCGTTAATAATTCCCTTTTGAGCAGCTAATATATCGCGGAAAGGGTTGTTGTTAAGTATTTGAAATAATTTACTTGGTATCTAGGTTGTTATTCCTCTTACTACACCTAGCCTCCCACAAAAATTACGCACAAAACGAAGAATGTTGATGTAAATTTAAAGGCAATAATAATTTGCCTTTAAGAATTTTTGTTTTTTATTAGTTTTTTTGTGGAATATAGCCCTCAGGCGCTTCAAAACCGCCAGAAAAAAGAAACTTCTCTCTTTCGTCCTCTAAAATCTTTTTGGCTTTTGGGTCAAAACTAGAGAGTCGTTGTTCGTTAATAATCATTGTTTGCATATCCATCCATTCCTTCCATGCTTCTTTAGATATATTTTCAAAGATAATTTGTCCTTTAGGACCGGGGAAGGGCGGGGTATCTAATCCTTCTGCTTCTACACCTAACTTTATACATTTAACCATTCTAGTCATAATTTTCCTCGTTAATAATGATTTTTTAATAATCTTTTAATTGGAGCGGGTAAACCCAGAGAGTTTAATTGACTCGACTTATACCAGGCTGATTGACTCGATTCCATTACAATACTTGCAGGGCTTTTAGTTTCAACCATGATTCCTGTATAGTCAAGATGATAATGTGAGAAAGTATGCCTATGTTCGTCTAATTGCTTTATTAATTTAATAGGGATGCCTTTTTCCAAAAATAAGGACTGAATATTTGCTAATGACTCATATTCTGGAAAACTCCACAAGCCACCCCAAATTCCTGTTTTAGGTCTTTGTTCTAATAAAATTCTTCCTTGCTGATTCTGTGCCATTAAGAAGATGGTCTTTTTTACTGGTAATGACTTTCTTGGTTTTGGAGTAGGCAATTCAGAAATTTTACCCTCAATTTTTGCAAGGCAAGCCGAGTTTATTGGGCATTGAGAGCATTTTGGTTTGCTGCGAATACAGATTGTTGCCCCTAAATCCATCATGGCTTGAGTGTAATCTGCAACGCGTAATAATGGTGTGTAATCAGAGCTTAGCTGCCAAAGCTTATTATTGACCTTGGAGCCTCCAGTCCACCCAGAAATAACATGGAATCGAGCTAGTACACGCCGAACATTTCCATCTAAAATTGGTTGGCTTTTGTTAAAGGCGATGCTTGAGATAGCCCCTGCTGTTGAACGACCAATACCAGGTAGCTGCATTAATAAGTTTAAGTCATTTGGAAATTCACCACCAGCTACACTAATACTTTTTGCTGTTTTGTGTAAATTTCTAGCGCGAGCATAATAACCCAGACCTGACCAAAGGTGTAGTACTGAGTCAAGTGGAGCATTTGCTAGCTGATGGACATTAGGAAATTTTTGAATAAAATGATTAAAATAAGGAATAACAGTTGTTACCTGTGTTTGTTGTAACATTACTTCAGATAACCAAACCCGATAAGGCGAAATATTTAGTTGCCATGGTAAATCTTTTCTACCAAATAAATCAAACCATGCAAGGATTTTTTGTTGGAATATTTCCGGAGACATTTAATGGAGTTTGGCTAGGTCTCTAAAGCAATGATTAAAAAAGTTTTTTTAAGGCATCGCCGACACCAGGACCAAGTTCTTTATCCAGTTTTTTTAGCACTTTATCATCTATAACCTTGTCAATTTTATCTTTATATTTAGCTTTAACCATCGTTTCAAGATCTGGTTTATATGATAGGTCGTCAAAGTTTCCTGTAACTTTAATAGCAAGAGGAATACCTTTAAATTTATCCTTTTCTTTAGGTTTTAGCAGTCTTGCATCAACAGTATAATCTAAAGTGCTACTTGCCAAATTTGCTGAGCCATTACCAATTACTCGCACTTTAGATGATTCAGCAAGTAAATCATCATTTTTAAGTAATCCCTTCTTTATTGTTGCTGTCCCTTTAATGATGGAAAACACGGTTTGGTCATTTTTATTGTTTTTTGGAAGAGGTTTTCCCTTGAGTAATTGTTTGCCACTATCAATTATTTTTTGAAGGTTAAAACCTTTGATAATACTGTCTTTAATACTAAAATTTAAATTCCCGGCTAATGATGATTTGATTGCTGGTGTGCTATTTCCATGTCCTTGAATTTTAACGGCAGCATTAATAACGCCACTCATTTTCTGCTCGACTTTCAAAGCCTGTAATAAAGGCTCTATTTGAATATTGGAGAGTTTTTCATTTAATGTTAAAAGAGGTGTTTTATTTTGAACATTGATTGAAGAGTTGCCGGAATAAGAACCTTGATAGAGTTGCTTAATGTTTTGTCTGGTTTTAACTAGACCCTTATTTGCGTTTAGTTTTAAATATACTCCCTTCATACTTAATTGATTGACTTTTAAACTACCAATGGATAGCTGGCCATTGGCATTAAGTTTTCTTAATGTTTCAACAGGAAATAGTTGTGCGCTTGCTACCGCAACACTAGCTGGTGAGGCTTTTTTGCTATTAGGTTGTTCCGCAGTTTCTGGAGGTAAATATCGATCTGCATCAATCGAATCAATATTAATAGTAAAGTTGGAAGCTGGTTTAGAAAAGTTTTTTACACTAGCAGAGCCAGTAATTTTGCTGCTATCAAGATTTACAATTAAATTTTGAATGTCCGCTGAATCCTTGGTTGCTTGTAAGTTAAAAGCAACTGATAATTGGTTGAGAGCCGTACTATCTTTCATTTTAGGTAAAGATATTGCCAATTTATTTAGGAATTGTGCAAGATTGAATGGTGAGATTTTAATAGGCCCTTTAAAAGTTGGATTATCTATAATTTGATTTCCGCTAATATTTCCAGATAGATTCAAATCTCCAGCATTTATTTTTAGACCAGAAAATGAGAGTGTTTGCTGGGTTAGATTGAACGCAATATCCGCTAAAATAGTAGTGCTTAATTTATTGTCCATTAACCCATCTGCGGTAATATTGAAACCAGTTGTAGTAACTGATTGATCACTCAGGTTGATTGCAGCATCTGTTAATAGAGTTACCCTAAGTTTTTCTTCAGTTAAGTCATCTAAATCGAGTTTTAACCCAGTAATAGAAGCAGTTTGTTGATCTAAATCAACTGCAATATTGGACTGTAAATTTGCAGTTAGCGTTTCTCCAGGAATTGCTTGACCGGTTGTTAAACTTTTAAGGTTAAGATCCGTAAGACTAATAATATTTAATTGTTCATTAATTGTAAGGTCAGTTGAAAGGTCTATAGATTCGGTTAAATTAGGTTCTTTATTGATGATTTGTAACGAAAGCTCAACATCAATAGGTTGGTTAAAAATTAGTTCGCCCGTCGTAATGTTGAAATCATTAATCTCAGTATATTTATCTTCTTGCTGATCATCCCAGACGATATGAGCCTGTTCTATAGATATACCACCTAAGGCCAATGCGGATAAAGGGTTAGTATTCCTATTTTCTTTATTTTTATCTGTCTGTTGAGCTTGTTTTTCTTCTTTTTTTGACTGAACTAAATCATCCCAATTAGTTAATCCTTGCTTATTTTTTGCCAGATATAAATCTAGCCCTACCAGTTCAATGCGGCTAACTTCAAGTTTCTTTGATAGCAAAGGTAGTAACTTAACTTTTACATGGCTTGATTTAATTTGCGCAAAATTATTTCCGCTAAATTCAGCCGCATTACTTAGTGTTAATTCCCCGGTAGAGACTCCAAGCCAAGGGAAAACTGATAACTCAAGATCACCTTTTATTGTCAGGTTTCTACCTGTGTTTTCTTTTACTGCGGTTTGAATCTCGGGCTTAAAATCATTCGGATCAATAAAAAAGGGTAAAGCTATTGCAGCAATAATAACTAACAAAACAACTGCTGCTAAAATTGATAGACTGATTTTAAGTAAGCGACCCATTATTAATCCCATTATTTTGAAAAAGATGTTATGTTAAAAAAGAACAATAATTTAACATTAACTACTAGTTAGATTTTAACTGGATTAGTTACTAAATCAATGTATTTATTAAAAAAGGGGGGGAAATGATAATTTTATTACCAGCAATTATGATTATAATTTTTTTTTATCATTCAGGCAAAAAAAACAAAGACAATGGTGTAAAGTGGTCTATTGTAGGATTAATTGGTTATATCCTAGGGTTTGTCCTTGCTATGATGATGATTGGTGAAACCTTTATTTCTATTTTTATAGCTTGTGTTATTGCCTATTTTTCGCATATTCAGTTAACACGAATGTCAAAAAAGTGATTAAGCAGTAGAAGCTTTTTTGACATAAAAAAGCGGACTATATAAATAAGATATAGCCCGCTTTTTAGATCATCTCTTTTTAAAATGGCTTATAATTTATCAGCATTTTTGTCTAAATAAGAAGCAACGCCAGCGGGACTAGCATCCATTCCAGCATCGCCTTTGACCCAGCCAGCAGGGCAAACTTCACCATGTTCTTCATGGAATTGTAGGGCATCAACCATGCGAATCATTTCATCAATATTACGACCTAAAGGAAGGTCGTTAACTACTTGATGGCGAACCAGTCCATTTTGGTCAATTAAGAAGCTGCCGCGATAAGCAACAGCGGGAGTTTCTGCTTCAACATCATAGTCTTTACATATTTGATGGTTAAGATCAGCTGCCATAGTATAACGAACAGGACCAATTCCACCATCATTGATTGCAGTATTACGCCATGCATTGTGTGTGAAATGAGAATCAATTGAGACTGAAATTACCTCGACTCCGCGACTTTTGAATTCATCCATACGATGATCCAATGCAATAAGTTCACTTGGGCAAACAAAGGTAAAATCTAATGGATAGAAAAATAAAACTGCATACTTCCCTCTGGTTGCCTCAGAAAAGCTAAAAGAATCAACAATTTCCCCGTCACCTAATACTGCAGGTACTGTAAAGTCAGGGGCTGGTTTTCCTACTAATACGCTCATAATTAATTCTCCAAAATTAAAGTGTAAAAAAATATGTATTAATTCAAATAACTAAAACATAACTTGTTTCTATTCTACACTAAATTAGTAAGGATTTGCGCAAATATAGTGGCGTAAAAAGCTGTGCTATAATATTTAATAAAAAAATAATTTTTTAATTATCTTTATCTGCAACTAATTGGTTTAACTCATTGTCGTATGTGTGAAGTACTCTTCAAATTAAGAATAGATAATTTTTTTATCTATTTTCCTTCGTCTATTTTCCTTCGTCTATTTTTGTTCAGTAAAAAACTACTTTTAGATTTAAACAAAGAGTTATTTTTATACGAGGATAGAGTGCTTTATTTAGAATGTTTAAGGAATAAGTTAAGCTACTGATTAAAAAGGCGAGTTAGGCTTTATGTTAGAGGGTCGCTTATGCTGACATGTAATTAACTTACACAAAATTAACGGTAAGAAGGTTGCGAATAAAAGTGAGGTTGTAAGGTTGGGCTTGTTTTTTCAGTCCTACATTACTTTCGCTAAAGATGTTGGGTTAACGATAGAGATGTTAGTGCAATCTATACATTCTTTACTTCACCATTGTAATAATATCCATTAAATAGGGACTGTATCTTTCCTTTGGTTTAATCTATATGCATTAGGAAAAACTAGCAGATAGCTACAGGTGGGCTTTGTTAAGGGAAAGCAAATAAATATTTTAAAGTGCGTTAGAAATGGCAAAAAATAAACATATAACTGAACCCGATGCATTTGGCTACCAAGTACGTATTGTAAGACGTGGAAAAGAAAGTAGTCGATATTTTTCTCATAAATTATGGGGAAGTAAAAATAAGTCATTGCAAGCAGCGATAGCTTGGCGAGACCAAATGCTGGTTGTTTTGAAGGGCAGTAAAATGCGTTTTTTAAAGCCTCCAAAAAACAAGACTACAACGGGGGTGACAGGTGTTTCGAGAACAATAAAATATGATCACAGAAAAGATAAAAGTTATCTTTGTTATACAGTTTTTTGGGTAAAAGATAAAAAATCCCGCAATAAAACATTTCAGGTTGGAAATGTGGATACAGTGACAGCTGATGATGAATTACACGCATTTAGAACAGCTAAATTATTTAGAAGTTGTTATGAGCATTCTATCGACCACGATTTACAATTTGATGACAGTCTGTTTTTAGGCTGGAAAAAAATGCGTTTATATGATGATCCTAATCTGGCTATTGTTTTTTAGTTGGTTTTTTATTTTTAGACTTGATTCTTTGAAAGCTGCTTTAATTTTTTAGAAGGGTATCGAGAAGCATGGCTCACAAGTAGCTTTGTAGGTGACATTATATAAAATTAGCAGTCATACTCATCTATCGTACCCCTTTGTTTTTAAAAAAATAATGGCGGCAATAGATTTAGTTGGATAGTTCCAAAATTAGGTATTTTTTACGCGATATAAAAAATTAAGTTTATTAAGAATAATAGACAAGTACCCAAGAAAAATTAATTTAACAGTTTTGCACAGGGTTTTATTCTATTCAAGATGTAAAAACTAGTATATAGCGAGCTACACAACTTTTTATTACGACAAAGAAGAGGATAAAAAGAACAGAAAAGCTTTAGCGATTCTTATGTTTTAGTACAAGCAAAACTGTTAAATTAATTTTTCTTGGGTACTTAATTAGAGAATGGTAAGAGTTTGCGATGGATAGTTTACTTACTCTACGAAAGTAAATCACTACTCAAACCTTAGTAATAAAAAAAATTTCAATACTGTCATAATTATAATATGCCAAGCGTGATAGTATAAAAAGCACTGAAATAAACAGTGTGACTTTAAGAAAACAGCTTAAATTAGGTCCTTAAATAAGGAGGTGTCTTTATATTTAAAGAGTTGCATGTTAAATATTAACTATATTGAAACACTATGATTGCAATACCATTACACTTTGATTTACCTAAAAATTTATCGGCAAAAAAATTCATCAACAAGTTAAGTAAAAACTTGGATATTCAACTATCAAATCAGCAATATACAATAAAAATATTATTCGATAGCTTTGATTGGCGCTTGTACAACGCAGACATAATTTGTGAGTTTAATCACTCCAATTCTGCATCACAACTTAGCCTAATAGACCGTAATAGCGGTAAACTTTTAGCATTAGAAAATATGCCGGATATGATGCGTTTTACTGATCAATTTCCAAAGGGGAGGTTAAGAACAACTTTGGCTCCTGTGTTAGAAATGCGAGCGTTAATACCATTATGTCAGCTTCCACATAATGCGCATCAGTTAAATATCTTGAATAAAGACCAAAAAATAATTTTACGTATCCAGCTTGATGAGCATGAATTAATTGCTAATCAACTCCATTTATATCCGTTAAAAGGCTATGACAAAGCTCTAAAAAAAGTAACAAATATTTTACAAAACACTTTTGATTTAAATCCGACTAAGTACTCCATTTTAAAGGCAGGTCTTAAATTAGAAGGTAGAAAACCGAAGGATTATAGCTCTAAGTTTAGAATAAATATCAACCCCGATATGAGGGCAGATGAAGCCTGCAAAAAAATTTATCAGCAGTTGATACAGGTTATGCAATTTAATGAAGCCGGAACTCTCGCAGATATTGACACCGAATTTTTACACGACTTTCGAGTTGCTGTGAGGCGTACTCGCACTGGCTTAAGCCAGTTAAAAAACACCCTGCCAACCAAAGAAATTAACCGTTACGCAGATTTTTTCGCATGGCTAGGACAGATTACTGGGCCAACACGAGATTTGGATGTTTACTTGCTGAGTTTTAAAAAATATAAAGAGGTTTTACCTATCTCGTTACGAGAGGATCTAACCCCTTTATATACGCTCCTCAAAGACAAACAGAAACATGCTCAAAAAAAATTAACAGAGAATCTTAGTCGTTCTGAATATAGAACTCAGCTAAATGATTGGGAAACTTTTTTAACACAACAGCCTATAACCAAAAAAGGGAAAAAGAATGGAATTCATTTAACGGTTAAACAGTTAGCTGATCAACGTATATGGAAGGTCTATAAGCACGTTCTAAAAGAGGCTAAGGATATCTCGGAAAGTTCTCCAGCAGAAGCTTTGCATGATTTAAGAAAAACATGTAAAAAGTTACGTTATTTATTGGAGTTTTTTCAGACACTTTACCCTGAAGATGATATGAAAATAATATTAAAAGCACTAAAAAAATTCCAAACAGTGTTAGGTGATTTTCAGGATTATGAAGTGCAAGAAATAAATATAAAGCAGTTTAGTGAAGAGATGATGGCGAATAAAGTTTCACCTAATACTTTTCTGGCAATGGGAGTGTTAGTGCAATATTTAGATTCTATGAAATGTCAGGCACGGGCTGAATTCTCAAATCAATTTGCTCTTTTCGAGCAAGCCGAAAACAAGCATATCTTTAAAAACTTATTTTCAAATAAATTCTCGGTGAAAAAGTAATGAAAATAATTGCAACATATAATATTAAAGGTGGTGTGGGTAAAACTGCAACAGCAGTCAATTTGGCCTTCATTGCGGCACAAAATAATTTCAAAACATTAGTGTGGGATTTAGATCCACAAGGTGCGAGTAGCTTTTACTTTAGAGTGAAGCCAAAGGTAAAAGGAGGAAGTAAAGCGATGGTTGCCGGCCGTCGCGAGCTGGAGGGGCTAATTAAAGCAACAGATTTCGAAAATCTGGATTTATTACCAGCAGATTTTTCATTTAGAAATTTAGATCTAGTGTTAGATGCGCGTAAAAAACCTACAAAAAGATTAAAAAAACTACTCACTCCTCTCACTCATGATTACGATTATATCTTTCTGGATTGCCCACCGAATATATCCTTACTATCAGAATCAATTTTTGAAGCTTCTGATATTTTATTATCCCCCATTATTCCGACAACTCTTTCACTGCGTACTTTAGAGCAATTAAAAAAATATATTAAAGATAATAAATTAAATCATCTTCAACTTATTCCTTTTTTCTCTATGGCGGATAAACGAAAAAAAATGCACCGTGAAATTATGGAAAGCTTAGCTGAAGAACACCCGGATATTCTATCAACAGCCATTCCCTACGCAAGTGATATTGAAAGGATGGGTTGGGAAAGAATGCCATTAGGGGCTTATGTAAGAAAAAGTCGAGCTACAGAAGCATATATGGCTTTATGGCAAGAAATTTTGGGTGTAATTAGATTAACCTAAATAAGTCAGTTGAGTTTTTTACTAGTTATTTTTATGCCATAAAAACATGATAAAAAAAATATTAAACTATACTCTTCTCGCATTTGTAGCATCTACAAATGCGAAAGCTATAAATATGGTTCATGATGAAGCCTCTCTTCAAACGGCAATGGTAGAAGCAAATGCGGACAGTAGTATATATAAAATTGTATTTGAAAAAAACGCTAAAATTATACTGACAAAACCTGCTATTTATAATGGAAAACAAGCAATTATACTTGATGGAAATAATGCAATTATTAATGGGGCCGCAGCAAGTAGTTTCTTACTAGATAGAAACCTGACAGCCACCCATGAAAAAGGAAGCCTGATTTTTAACACAGCAGCTGATATTAAAATTAACAACCTGACTGTAAAAAAAAGTGCCACACGAGGTATTGTTATCAATATTCCAGGCAATGCCACAGACGATGATATTATGGTTACTTTGCATAAAGTGAATGTTTTAGATTCAGCATTATATGGATTACATATTGACGATAATACAGATAATTTTGATGACGGTTTATTTGGTTCGAAAATCGGAATAAAATTAAAAATATCTAAATCAAACTTTACCGGAAATGGTATTTCAGCTATAGATTTTGATGGTATACGGATTGATGAACGTGGCGAAGGAAATATAGATGTCAGGATAAAAAATACTCATATTGACGGTAATGGTGGCGATGGAATAGAGCTAGACGAGGCAGGTGATGGTGATGTTACTGTTAATATGGAGCATGTTACGCTTAATAATAACGGTTTCTATAACAAAAATGATTTTGATGATGGCTTTGATATTGATGAAGCGGGGAATGGTGATATTAAGGTTCATCTGTCACAAGTTCAAGTTAATGAAAATATGGACGAAGGACTTGATTTTGATGAAGCAGATTCAGGAGATCTACTATTAAATTTTAACAAAGTGAGAATAGTGAATAATTTAGATGAGGGAATCAAAATAGTAGAGAAAAATGAGGGTGATATTAAGGCTAAATTAACCAAGATAAAAGTCAAAAAAAATGGAAGTGATGGTATTCAATTTACAGAGCTAGGAGCAGGTGAAATTAGGGTAACTTTAAAAAAAATAACCGCAATTAAAAATAAAAAATACGGTATTAGAATGGAGCAATGGTTCAAAAAAGGTGAAGCAAATTCGTTAGAAGCGGCCGGAAAAGTAAAAGCCAAACAAGTCGTTTTGAAAGATAATAAAAAAGGTAATCAAATAAAAATTAACAATATAATTGTCGATTAATACATGGCTCAGAGGAAAAACTCGTATGTCGAATGAGTGATAGAGTTACCCGACTTTTTTTGAAGAAAGAGTGGCATGCGCAGTCGCTAAGAATACTCATGGCTCTTATTCGTTGTTGCAAAAATATTTTTTAAGAAAAATAATTTCATTGGTAATTTTTCATTTATTCTCTAGCTTCTTAAATAAAATACTCAGGTAAGGTCAAGGGTTGTAAAGCTTCAACAGCACTCTACTAAAAGCGTTCAGAAAGAGCTAAAACTGATCGCTGTGTAGCAGGAGAAAGAAAACTCGACACAGCGAATAAAACCTGATTAAAAAAGTAAAAGCAGGATTGATGACAGCAAAGTCAGTTACGGAGAAAATAAGCGCAATAAATTATCAAATGATTATGAAAGAGCCAAAGCAGGGTTTGATATTTACCAAGTTCGGTGCTAAAAAAACGCTGATGACTCTCTTTTAATTTGATAAGAAAAATAGTGGCAAGCCTCTATTTTTTCAGAAGAAAAACAAGACTTATCCCCTGATTTATTTAATCGATTTTTTTGCTTTTATATACTCCATCGACGACTATTTTAAACCAGCGTGGTCTAAAAATAGCCGCATACAAGCAAATCAACGTGGTAGTTGGAAATGGTAAAAAGCTAGCCACACTCATTAATAAGAGAAATAAAATAGTAAGAATACGTGTTTTCATAAGTTTGTTTTTTTTCTGTAATTTGATTGCAGATATATGTGAGTAGGAGAGTACACATTATTCAGACCGACAACAAGCGAAAATTGGAGGTGTGTCATTTTTATATAGGACGCAAGCCAACTTAAAAAGTGTTAAAGGGTTGAAACGTATAGATATTATAGAGGTATTTTCTATGGCATAGAGGGAAAAGAGAAAGCTTTATTCAAATAGTAGAAAGAAGTTAAAATTAGATAACTATCAAGTTTTTTATAACTTGGCAATCAACGTCCCTCTATTCTTCTAACTCGTACGCCGGATGAGCAATAGCGCTATTCGGCATTTTTTGATGAGATGGTGAAATTCGCTGTCCTATTTTCCACTCTACGAACTGCCGCTAAGAATATTCATTGTTTTCATTCGTTTTGCAAAAGTCCCATTTAAGCAAAATAATTTTATTGGTAATTCTTCATTAATTCTTTAGCTTCCTTAATAAAATACTCACGCAAGATCAAGGGTTCTAGAATTTCAATAGCACTACCAAAACCACCTAACCACCAGCGTATTACAGAAGTATCCAGCAATGTTGCTTCAAGAAGGATTTTGCCATTTTTCTGAGCAGTCAATTGCTGGTTTTCAGTCAACAGTGTTTCATATAGATGGTTAGCCGCACCAGGTGTAAAAAGCACTTTTAAATGAATTAACTCTGTATTGATAGGATAAGTAAATTGCTGTTCTTTTTTAACATAAGATTCAAGGGAAAAACTCTCTATTCCTGTTAAATCCTCACCTAGCATTTTAGCTGAGTGGAAACGATGTAACGCAAACTGTTTAATATCCTTAAAGTCCCACAGGGTACACACTAAATAAATAACGCCCTGCCGGTTAACAATTCCTAACGGGTGAATTAAATATTCTTTACATTGCTTAGAGCCTTGTGACTTATACCGTGCCGTAATTTGCTTTTCTTCCAGTAATGCTTGATAGATTTCTTGTTGAATGGAAACATTAAAATCGGGTTGTATCAACGAAATTCCTCGATCAAGATTATTTTTTACTCCGACCTTAATTATCTACAGTTAGCAGGATTAGTCATAATGAAATGCAAGAATAAAGACCTGACCCCGTGGTTCATGACCCCGTGGTTCATGTGACCCCGTGGTTTTGTTAAGAGAGTATCTACGTGTATATCTCCAAACATGACGAATCACGACACCCCGTGGTCAATTAAATTTTTGTCATGTAGTGGTTTGTTTTATTCAATTGGCTTCAAAGACTTGATGAAATTTAGTATAAGACTTTCATCTTTAGCATAAAAGATTGCCATTAAAATATCATCATTTACAGGACTTGCTATATTAATATTAATATCACCGTCTTTTCTGTCCTCACGAAAGAATAAAAAACCGTCTCTTTTATAAACGGTTATGTTATTGCTATCATCAAATATTAGTTTTCGGGTATCTACTATATCTTTGTTGCTGTTATGATTATTATCGTAGATAGCAGTAATAAATTCACGTCTTGTATAATCCAAACCGTATGTTTTTGGGTTAAAACCTACTTTATCAGGAGGTATGTCACTGATGCTAAATATACCTTTTTTTTTTGTTGAATTAACTATCATAAAATCCATTGAAGTAAAGTCAGCATGTTCAGTTTTAAAATCTTCTGGAATAGAAAAAGTGTACCTATTAGTTAATGATACAGCTCTATAACCATCAGGTGTATCGATAGTTTCGATGGTCTGCGGCTCAGTCTTAAATTGTTCCGAAAAAGCTACATTACAAAGTATTAAAAACAGTAATATAATTTTCATAAGCCAACCATTGAAGCTCTAAAAATACTTCTTATATGGGTTTCAGTATGAGAGTTACTACAAACTTTATAAATTTTGATCCTATCAATTTTCATCTTCAAATACTTTTTGTGCGTATCTAGTAAAAGTGTGATTACGCTCATTATATTTGTATAGCCCCCAGTGGTTGCTAATCTGGGGATAGTGGAAACCCACTCCATACCTATTGAACACTGCTTTAAATGATGAATCATTTTATAAAGTTCTATTGTTGCTGCATTGTGTTCCATCTACCTGCTGGCATTGAGGTGTCCCCAGCAGTAAACGCATAGTAAAGTTCTGCCATCACTTCTTGTTCTTGTCCAGTCATTAATCTCTCTCTTTTTTTTAGTTATTTGAATAGTTAGAGTAATACATTTTATGCGTAAGCGTCAATTACAAAAATGCTGGTGATTAGGGGTCAGGTCTTTATTTTTGCGTTAGAAAAAACCCAGGGGTCAGGTCTTTATTTTTGCATTAACCCTATTAGTCTGCTATTTTTTCTAATATGGCAAGACCACTAAGAATAGAATTTTCAGGTGCTTTATATCACGTTACTTCAAGGGGTGATGGGCGAGAGGACATCTACCTGAAGATGAAGGCCG
>JAKIVF010000072.1 GCA_021647145.1 Methylococcaceae bacterium
TTATCTTTACGGAAGGGAAAGGGGGCTTGCCATTTATTAAAGTTAATAATAAAAAAGCTTCTGCATTAATTTCTATTTATGCAGGCCAGATTTTATCCTATAAGCCTGTTGGTGAAAAAGAAGATTTTTTGTTCACCAGTGAGAATGCTTTTTTTCAAAATGGAAAAGCAATTAAGGGAGGAATTCCAATTTGTTGGCCATGGTTTGGTGCAGCCCAAGAATCAATTGAAAATAGTAAACTTCCAAACCATGGTTTTGTACGCGACCATTATTGGTCGGTTGTCTTAGCGGAGAAAATAAAAAATGGTGATACAAAGATAAAGCTTGAATTTGTTGATACCGAAGAAACAAGAAAAATGTGGCCTTATCAATTTCATTTATCTTTGGAAATATATATTGGCGAGTCACTTACTTTAGAGTTGCTGACTAAAAATACCGGGAACGAAGCTTTTATTATGACAGAAGCATTACACACTTATTTTAATGTAGGTGATGCGGCACAGGTTGAAGTGCTAGGGCTAGAAAAGACAGAGTATTTAGATAAATCACAGGATTTTATTAAAGTCTGTCAGATAGGTGCAATTAAGCTATCAAAAGAAACAGATCGTATTCATGTTGATGTTGAGCATGACTTAACAATAAAAGACCCTGTGTTTAATCGAAAAATAAATATTGTGTCATTAGGAAATAAAAATGTCGTAGTCTGGAATCCTTGGGAAAAAGGCTCTAAAGAAATAATTGATTTGGAAAAAGAGGATTACAAGCGTTTTGTCTGTGTTGAAATCGCAAATGCAGCAGCAGATATAGTGGAGCTATCACCAGGTGAAGAATTCCGTTTGATCACTGATTATCGTCTTTGTGAAGACTAGGTCTGTTTTTTTATTTAGAGGTGAAACGAGTTTCAGTAACATTTTTTGTCGATGGTCAATTAAAACAAACCTAATTGAACTTGAGCAACTTCAGACATCATTTCTCTGCTCCATGGTGGATCTAGTACAACTTCAACATTGACGGAATTTACACCTGGCAAAGCACGAATATTTTTTTCGACATCGCCTTGAATTACTGGCCCCATACCACATCCAGGTGCAGTTAAGGTCATTTTTATATGCACATCATGACCTGTTTCAGCGGGCTCAACATTACACATATAAACTAGTCCTAAATCGACAATATTAACGGGTATTTCAGGGTCATAGACAGTTTTCATTACTTCCCAGCAATTTTTTTCTACGCCTTTTGCATCGGTTTCCGAAACAAGTGTTTGTAATGTATGAGGTTTTTTTCCAAGTGCATCCGCATCTGTTCCCGCAATGCGCACCATATGACCATGCTCAGTCACTACTGTATAGTTGTCTCCCAGTGACTGGTGGATAGTAACTTCACTACCTTTGTTTAAAGTACCGTGATTGCCATCTGGTATCATAACGATATTAACATCACGGGTTAAAATAATAGTTTCTCTTTCAGACATTTTGTTTTTTTAAGTCAAATGTTCGTGCATCAATAGTCTTTCCAGTTATTCCAATACTTTCAGGACTAAATAAATAGGTGTAGACCTTATTCAAGCAATCCATAGCGGGTAGTTTTGTTTGGTCTTCTGCTGGAAATAATTTTTTTCGCAGAGGTGAGTTAATTGGCCCTGGCACTAATATATTGACACGTATTTTTTTAGAAGATTCCAACTCTTCAGCTAAAATTTTGGCTAAACCGTCTAAAGCTATTTTAGAAACACCATAAGCACCGCTGTATGCTTTTGGTTCTCTGACCATTGAATCACTGGTAAAGACAATTGAAGCTTGTTCACTTTTGTGTAAGACAGGCAGTAAAACACGAGTCAATATAAAAGGAGCATTTAAATTAACATTTAGAGTATGTCCCCAGTCTTTGGTTTCGTGGATTCCGATAGGTGTAAAAGCACTGAGTTCAACGGCTGAATGCAGAAGTCCTTGAAGAGAACCATATTTATCATTAATAGTGACGGCTAACTCTTCGTATTGTACTTCTGTTGCTCCGGCAAGATCGAAAGGGTAAAGAGTGGGTGTTGGTGCATTTGCCTCTACTATTAAATCATAGATTTTTTCTAACTTGGGAATACTTTTATCCAACAGAATTATATGGGCACCTTGTTTAGCTAAGGTAAGTGCAGCTGTGGCTCCTAGTCCTCCACCGGCACCAGTGATTAAGATAACCTGGTTTTTTAATGACATGCTGCTGTAATCCATGAAGTGAGTTGTTCAGGTGATTCAATTAATGCATCGGCTCCCCAGTTATCTGGATTATCATCAGGTTTAAGATAGCCATAGGTTGCGGCAAGGGTTTTCATGTTTGCATTTTTACCCGCATCAATATCGTGTAGGGCATCGCCAATGTAAACGCATTCTTCAGGTTTCACATTAGCATGTTCGCATGCAGTGAGCATGGGTTCTGGATGAGGTTTTGGGTTTGCAGTGGTATCACCACTAATGATACAAGCCGCTCTCTCTGTTAAATTTAAGGCAGAAACTAAAGGGTTAGTAAATCTTTCTCTTTTATTAGTCACAATTCCCCACTTTAAACCCAGTGTCTCTATTGTTTTGAGGGTGGTCGTTATGCCTGAAAAAAAAGTACTATATTCAGCAATATTATTTTGATAAAAGTTAAGCATGCTTTCTTGTATTTCGGCATGAATAGCTTCATCATCAAGATTAATACTTTTTGCAATCATAGCTGGTGCGCCGTAAGATATTAAAGGTCTTATTTGTTCACTTGGAACAGTCGAAAAACCATGGGTTTCAAGCGCTTTGTTTAAGCAAGCAATAAGGTCAGGTGCTGTATCAACCAAGGTTCCATCCAGATCAAACAAGACGCAAGCCAAGTTAAATTTTGAAGACATAAAAATTATGCAGGTCGTTTAAACGCGATAATATAATTAACATCAATATCTTTACCAAGGCTAAAACGTTTATTGAAAGGGTTGTACTCAATACCAGTGATTCCCTGTAATTCAAGACCAGAATTTCTAGCAGTTTGGCTGAGTTCTGACGGTTTAATAAAAGTTTTATATTCGTGAGTTCCTTTAGGTACCATTTTTAAAACATGTTCTGCTGCAACAATCGCTAGTAAATAGGCTTTGGGTAAGCGGTTGAGGGTTGAAAAGAAAACCATTCCACCAGGTTTAACCAATTTTGCACAAGCAGAAATAATAGATGCTGGGTCGGGTACATGCTCTAACATTTCCATACAAGTGACATGATCAAAACCTTCAGGTTCTTGCTCAGCCATTGCCTCTGCACTTATTTTTTTATAAGTAGCAGAAATACCGGATTCCAATCCATGGAGTTCGGCAATATCAAGTAAATCTTCACTTAAATCAATTCCTAATGCATCAGCGCCTTGTTTTGCCAAGCCTTCAGTTAAAATACCTCCTCCACAGCCAACATCAATAACGTGTTTACCTTGCAAGGTGGCATAGTCTTGAATGAAACGAAGTCTTAATGGATTAACATCGTGCAGAGTTTTGAATTCACCCTGAGGGTCCCACCATCTCTCAGCTTGTGAGCCAAATTTTTCTATTTCGTGTGGGTGTACGTTTTCTGTTGCTGTCATTTTTTATGCTCTTCTTGTGTTTCTATAGTTTACTCTATTACTAGGTTATTCGCTATTGCTTAGTTAGTCATAATTGTCTCACAAGTTTTTAATTACAAAATGGCTTTTTAAGTTACTATTAAACGTTTCCGAGAAGTTGAATTAAAACCAGAAATCAGTATGACTCAAAAACAATCTATTTTTCTGCTTTTCGCCAGTCTTTCTGCAATAGTCCTCTGGTTTTTCTTAATCATAGGGGCAGGACAAACTCATAACATTGCTTGGACAGCAGCTATTACTCTGTTCACCGCTATTTTATGGGTGACAGAAGCCATTCCCATACCAGCAGCATCTCTAATTCCTTTTGCGTTATTTCCCTTTGCTGGAGTACTTAGCCATAAAGAAGTGGCCTCTTCATTAGGCAACCACGTCATCTTACTATTAATGGGTGGATTTATGTTATCCAAATCATTAGAAAAAAGTGGCGTTCATAAGAGGTTAGCTGTTTATATGGTCAAAATAGCGGGAGGGAACAGCAGTCGAAGAGTTGTTTTCGGTTTTATGTTGGCATCGGCTTTTTTGAGTATGTGGATTTCTAATACAGCCACAGTGTTAATGCTAATCCCTATTGCTTTAGCTGTATTGCAAGATAGTGATGATGAAGCAATGGATGTCGCATTAATTTTAGGCATTGCCTATGCGGCAAGCTTAGGAGGAATAGGTACGCCAATTGGTACGCCACCTAATATTATTTTTATGAGTATTTATCAAGAGATCACTGGCCAGGAAATTGATTTTATTTCTTGGATGGAAATAGCGTTACCTATTGTAATTATTGGTATTCCCATCATTGCATTTTGGCTAACTCGACACTTATCAAATAATCAAGGATTTCATTTGCCAGAAATAGGTGCATGGCAGCAGGCTGAAAAACACGTATTAATTGTTTTTGGGTTAATCGCTATGGCATGGATAACTCGAAGAATCTGGAGTGAATGGTTTAACTTGGGTTCTGTTGGTGACAGTACTATTGCTTTATTGGGTGTTGTATTAATGTTTATGATCCCCAATGGCAAAAAACATGACACTTTATTAGACTGGGAAACTGCTAAAGATATCCCGTGGGGTATGTTGTTACTATTTGCTGGGGGAATAGCGATTGCCAAGGCATTTACTGCATCAGGACTCAGTGAACAATTGGGCAATACACTAAGCAGCCTATCCGTATTACCTTTATGGATTTTAATAATTTCCTTATGTTTATTTGTTACTTTCCTAACAGAAATCACAAGTAATACTGCGACAGCAACTCTACTTATGCCTGTATTGGCAGCTACGGGTATTGCCACAGGAATAGAGCCAAAGTTATTAATGATACCTGCTGTGATGAGTACCAGCTGTGCCTTTATGTTGCCCGTTGCAACGGCGCCTAATGCAATAGCTTATGGAACAGATAAATTTACAATTAAGGATATGGCCAGGGAAGGGTTTGTACTCAATATATTAATTGCATTTTTAGTGAGTGGCGTTTGTTACTTTATGTTGTAGCATAGAAAGTATATTATTTGATAATCATGCTGGTTTCTGTCAAACGATCTTTTCCAATAGGTCGTTGCTAAAACAGTTGTGTAACTTAGCTATACATCTGTTTTAGCTTATGAGATTGATCATATAGAAGTTAGACATAGTTTAATATGGGGTTAATAAACGTCTCTAACATATCTTTTTTCTTTTTTCATTTGGTTGATGTATTCAATAGCCTGTTCAACCGTTTTGTTACCATGTTTTTCAATTAACTCATGTAAAGCTTTATCAACATCTTTTGCCATATAATTAGCATCACCACAGACATAAAATGATCCGCCTTGTTCTAACCAAGAAAACATTTCAGCACCATTTTCGCGCATTTTGTCCTGAACATAGATTTTTTCTTCCTGATCTCTAGAAAAAGCCAAGTCTAAACGAGTAAGTAAACCACTAGTTTGCATCGCCTCAATTTCATCTTGATAGATATAATCAGTTGCTTTATTTCGATCTCCAAATAATAACCAGTTTTTTCCACTTGCTTTTTTGAACTCTCGTTCTTGCAAAAAAGCTCTAAATGGAGCAATACCTGTTCCAGGGCCAACCATTATAATGGGAAGGCTGTCATCTTCAGGTACTCTAAAACTTGTATTTGGAGAAAAGAATATTTTAACATCGCTATCTTCATCAACTAGATCTGCCAGGTAGGTTGAGCAGACTCCTTTGTGTTCCCGGTTATGACTTTGGTATCGAACACTGGCGACTGTTAAATGTACACTATCAGGATACATTTTTCCGCTGGAAGAAATAGAGTATGCACGGTGTTGTAATGGTTTTAAAAGAGCAATAAATTCAGCAGCAGAAATTTCTATCGTTGGGAACTGTAATAGTAAGTCTAGTGTGTCACGCCCCCAAAGATAATCAGATAGCTTATTTTTATCTTTAGATTGCAGCAATTCATTTAATTCCTGATCCCCTGACCGGCTTGCAATTTCTTGTAATAAGCCTTTGTTTGGCAACTTGATTTCAAAATGAGTGCGTAAAGCTTCTGATAGCGTCATAAGTTCACTATTTACAGGCAATTCCTCATCACCTTTACAATTAATTGCCTTGATAATACTAGCCACTAATTCTGGGCAGTTTTGGGGGATTACATTTAGCGCATCACCTGCCTCATAAGTTAAACCAGAGTCTTCTAAGGAAAACTCAAAATGTCGTGTTTCTTTAGAAGATTTTTTAGAGGTAAGTAAACGATTAGTGTGCATTTTTGTCACAAACGGATTTTTACGATTGTATTTTGGTTTACTATTTCCGCTTGTTTCGTTTTCTGTCAGCGTGGCTGCTGTAGCACCTTCTGCCATCATCGGAATAACACTGCTAATCCATGATTCTGCAAGCTCATCAAAATCAACGTCACAATCTACTCGCTCATAAATACGATTTGCTCCAAGTTCAGATAATCGGTTATCCCAATCAATTCCAGCCTGACAGTAAAGGTCGTAACTTGTATCACCCAGTGCCAAAACAGAATATTTTGTTTGTTCCATTTTTGGAGAAGAATCTGCAGATATAGCATCCCAGAGAAGTTGTGCATTATCGGGCATTTCACCTTCGCCATAAGTGCTAGTGATAATGAGTAAATATTCCATTGTCACCAAAGTATCAAGCTCAAGTTCATCCATACTTTTTACATTAGCCAATAAACCATGTTTCTTGGCTGAAGCTGCTGCATCATTAGCGACGGATTCTGAGTTACCTGTTTGAGTTCCATAAATAATATTGATGGTGCGCGCATCTGATTGATTAACAGAATTTGCACTTTGCAGCATATGGCTGTGCATACCTGCAAAAAAACCACCTAACCAAGCTTTTTGCTGATCGCTATAGGGCGCATTTTGTGGAATATTAGGTGTTTTCATATTTTCAGTCACTTGTTTGTGATGTAGCCTGTCGTTATTAATAGTTTAGATGTTTATTGTTTAATTATGCGGCCTTATCTTCTTTCAGCATGCTTTGAACAATATCAAGACTGGCCAATCCTGCAATATATTCTTCAATATTTGGTATCTCTGCTAATGCATTTTTATTAACTTGGCTCTGTCTAATAATCCAGGCGGTTGAACCGATAGAATAGATGCTTTGTACATCACGTTGAATTAATGCAGTTTTGTAATCATTTAACCTTTTTTCTGCTAACAGTGCTGCTAGTTCTTCATCCGTGTAATTACTGTATGCTTCTCTAATAGTTTTGACTAATGAATCTTGTAATTTACGTGGTCGCTGCGTTAACATTTTTTCAGCTTGGAGACTGACTTGTTCTTCGGTAATAATAGTCTGTCCAGATTTTTTTAGTTGATCTTTAGCGCAAGCTCTATTTTTTTGAATAACTGAAAAACTATTAACTAGCTTAAAAGTCAGGTCAGAATCTATAGAGCCATAAGTGGGAATTTGACCGTTGAATAAAATTTGATTGTTTTGAGAGGCTTGCTTCACTTGTTTAATTTGATTTTGGGCATAAGCGATCGATAATTCTTCAATCATGGCTTTACGGTCTAGTTCTTTACTTAGGTATTCTGCAGTCTGAGTTTTATATAACCATAAAGGAATAGCAAATTTAAAGTGTTTGCGTTCATTTTTCCAGTTTTTAAGAATTCTTTTGCCAATAATCGAATTAGTTGCTTCAATATGCTGCTCTAACATAAACAGAATATATAGTTCGTGAGCCTTAGAAACGTCAGTTTCTTCAGTCAAACTGCGAATTTCAACTGAACTTGAGTCATGTTGGTCTTCTAGGTAATTTTTTGGGTCGTATTGGTAAGCATTTCCCCCCGACATACCCGTACAAAACCCTTTACCAAATCCGCCAATGTTGAGTATTGCACCATTAATCATATATTCACAAGCGAAATCACCAACGCCCTCAACTACTGCCATTGCACCAGAGTTTCGGACGCCAAAACGGTCTCCAGCTTCACCATTGATAAAAGTTTTGCCTCCAGTTGCGCCAAATAAAGCAAAATTGCCGATAATAACATTTTCACCAGGTGTTTTTGAGCCACCGCCAGGCGAACTAACAATAATAGTACCTCCACAGGCAGATTTTCCCACGCCATCATTACATGTGCCGTAATGTTCCATCCGCATTCCATCATTATTAAAGGCAGCAAAACTTTGTCCGGCCGATCCAGTGGTGCGAATAATAACACTCCCTGGTGCTAAGTAACGTCGATTATGTTGATTTGTATAGATAATTTTTGAGTCAATCGCTTGTTGCTCAGTTATTTCATAAGCAAGTAGTCGTTCAATATCTATAGCTGTTTGTCCACCAACGGTTTTATTACGGTTAGAGAGTTTAAATCCATTTCCTTCAAGAATAATTTGGTGACCTCTAATAATTGAGTTTTTGATTTGGTCAATCGTTTTGTCATCAATATCAAAGTTTGCTTCCAGATAAATGGGGTTATCAATTTTTACTTCATCAACTTGAGCGAGTAGTTTTCTGAAGTCTAGTTGACCAACCATAGTTGGATGATCGATTAAATGTAATAAATCAGCTTGGCCACGAATTTCTGCAAGACTGCGATAACCTAAGCTGGCTAATATTTCTCTTACTTCATGGGCCAGGTTCAAAAAATATTGGGCTAAAACTCGAGGATCCCCTTTAAATTCTTCGTGTATGGTGGTTAAACCGGCAGGACATCTGATATTGCAGTTTTTAGCCATAACACAACGCAACATCATCAGTGCAGTAGTTCCGAACTCAAATGAATCTCCACCCATAATGGCTGATTTAACAACATCCAAGCCACTTTGATGAGCAGCACTGCATCGTAAAACAATTTTATCACGTAAGCCATTCGCTGCAAGAGCCTGATGCACCTCAGCAATACCAATTTCTGGTGATCGACCTGAGTTTTTTAAACTGGTAACGGCAGCTGCGCCTGTGCCGCCTGTGTTACCAGCAACATTAATAACATCAGCTCCTGCTTTTGCAACACCTACAGCAATAGTACCTATACCTTCAGATGAAACCAGTTTAACGACAACTCTAACGCGTGCGGCTTTAGCGTCATGGATTAATTGTCCAAGATCTTCGATTGAATACGTATCATGATGTGGGGGAGGGCTAACTAATTCAACTTTAGGTGTGCCGCCGCGTAATGATGCAATTTCAACTGAAACTTTAGCTGCGGGTAATTGGCCGCCTTCACCTGGTTTTGCACCTTGAGCAATTTTAATTTCAATTTCTTCAATATTTTTATCTGCAAGATAACCTGCCCAAACGCCAAATCGACCTGAAGCAAATTGTTTGATTTTGCTAGATCTTATTGTGTTAAAACGACTTGAATGCTCACCACCTTCACCAGAATTACTCATGGCTCCAGCAATATTAGTGCCTTGAGCAACGGCTTCGTGAGCTTCTGCTAATAAAGCACCGTGGCTCATTGCACCAGAAGCCAAAGCGGCTGTGATCTCATGTGCTGGCTGTATTTTTGATAGTTCAATGGGGTTTCGTGCTGATTTGATAGTATTTAGGTAATTACTAATTAAACTGGCGGCACTTTTTGTCTTAATTTTTATTGTTTTATTATCAATTTCTAAACTAAAGTCTTTGTTAGAAAAACGGTTTTTAATATGTTGGGCAAGAGACTCTAAACGTTTAGATGATGAATTTTCAGTCAGTGATAGAGAAAATCCAATAGCATTTGTAGCTTCAACTTTTAATCCAAGAATCAAATAATTATTATTACCTAGTAGATTTTGCTGATTTAAAATGAGGTCAAAATCTTCCTTATTTTCAGCTTTGCGAATATCGGCCGGAAAAGAGACAATGTCACGTATTGCAGCTGGCCGGCTACCACGTTCACGATAAAGTTCTTTGGTAAAACTTCGGTAGGCAGGAGTAATACCAAATGCATCAATTTGCGCAGGGGTAAGTTTATCATATCCAAAATCAAGATAAGATGTGTCGCTAACCTGGTCTGATTTGTTCTTAATATTTTGAGGGATATAAGCAATATCTTCATCCGTCATTTTGATGTATTCTCTAACAGCTGTATTACCAAAAGTATGCCCTGCGCCTTCTTGTCGTTCTTTAAACAAGCCAAGAAAAGGGATATCTTTTTCTTCATTGATTGATAATGCTTTGTGGTGCCACTCTGCTGCACTAGCAGCAAGATCAGCATACTGAACGCCACCTACAGAAGAATGGATGTTTGGAAAATAAGCTTTAAGTTTGGGCTCATCAGTATCAAGATAATTTGATTCAAAAAACTCGCCACCGATATAGCTTTCAGCGGTACAAAGGCCAAATTTACCCATAGTTTTCATTAAGGACTTCGCAATACCATTCTGAAAACGATCCAGTGCCTTTTGTTGGTCTTGTGAATTTGCATAAAGACTAACAACGCGATTGTGCACACTAAGGGAACAAATTGCAGAAGCACCAAAACCTAAAATAGTTGCAATATCATGTGGGCTTGCAGCTTGACCAGTTTCCATGATCAAAGAAGAATTAAAACGTAAGCCTAAAGAAACAAGTTGTTGATTTGCAGCAGCTATCATTAATAAAGCAGGGATTGCAGCCTTATTTTTAGAAATATTTCTATCACTTAAAATAATAATACCAATATTTTTTTTTGCTGCTGCTTCTACTTGCTGGCAAATATCTAGTAGCGCCTGCTCTAATACACTAGCATTTTTTTCTGCATCAGAATAATTTGGTTCAAACAACATGTCCAGAGTAATGAGACTGACTTTTTTTTGTCTGCGTATTTGTTCAAGCTTAGTGCATTGAAGAATAGGTGATTCAATAATCAACTGTTTACTTGATTGTTTAGAAAAAGTTGGTTTGGCACCCAAAGCTACTCGCAAAGTCATGCCGTCACTCTCACGCAATGAATCTAAAGGAGGGTTGGTAACCTGAGCAAAACGCTGGCTAAAATAACGTGACATGCCTCCCTCAGCTTTTGATAGTGCATTAGGGGTAATGCCATAACCCATAGCAGACACTTTTTCTAGACCATTTGTTAGCAAGGGGTCTAACAAGAATTTGAAACTCTCTTGATTTAAAGAGTAGGCGGTATGGCATTGGTCAACATTTAGTGCTTGTTTACTATTAATCTCTGAAATATCTATTTTATCTAAATCATCAATATGAATAGCTTTCTGTTTTAATAAAGATTGATAGTCTTTTTCCTTAGCAAGGCGCTCCATCACTTGATGGCTATTATAGGATTTACCAGTGCTATGATCAAAATACAACATGCCACCAGCTTCAATTCTTCCTCGTCTTAAGACATCTTTTGCGGGAAAATCAATTTGACCTGCTTCTGATGTAACCACAAGATAGTCTTCAGTTTCGATTGAACGTAAAGGTCTTAAGCCTAATCTGTCAAGGCGCGCTCCTACGCAAATTCCATCGTTGAAAATAATAGCCGCAGGTCCGTCATTTTTTTCTTCATATAAGCTGAAATATTCCAGCATGGCACGAACATCATCAGAAAGAGTGTTGTCGTTTTCCCATGCAGGTGGCATCATTGCCAAAATTGCAGTAACAATATCCAGCTCGTCTTCATGAATTCGGCGAGATAATGTTTGGTCTAATCGCCCTGAATCAGATTGTCCAACAGGAAAAATAACTTCTTTATTGTTTTGTCTGGCAATTGCATTTTCACTTAGTCTGTTTTTCTTGTCAGTATTAAGTTCACCATTATGCGCTAAATAGCGGAATGGCTGAGCCATCATTGTTGCAGGTGCTGTATTCGTTGAAAAACGGGTATGGAAAAATAAAGTACTTATTTCATGATCTACATTATACAGATCAGTGAAATAGGGGATTACTTCAAATGAATTAAGGCGGCCTTTATAAACCTGCGTGCGAGAACTCATCGACAAAGGGTAAAAGCCATCCAGTTCATGACGAGTAAAACCCTCTGCTTCTATAGTTAATAAAGCAACTTGAATATGTTTTTCAAACTCTTCCCAAGATGCATCTTTTAATAAGGGAGGGCGCGCGAAAATAACTTGTTTAATAGGGAGCTGAGCTTTTACAGATGCATCGTTCAAGACTTTATTGTCGACAGGCACATTTCTCCACGTAATTATGGGTAGGTCAAATTCTTCTAAATGCTGCTCAACTAGGTCAGTTGCTGCGGAGTCATAAGACCCATGTTTTTCAGGGAAAAAGAAATTGGCAACACCAAATTGACCGAGTTTAAGGTCAGTAATGCCCGTTATTTTGCGAAAAAAGTTGAGTGATAGATCAATATTGACGCCAGCACCATCGCCTACACCTTCAGCACTCATACCACCACGATGAGGGATGGTACAAAGTGCTTCATGAGATTTAATTAATAAATCGTGTGATTGTTTACTTTTTTTATGAGTGATAAAGCCTACGCCACAGCTATCCTGTGATAAATCTTTATCATAAAGTATTTGAACTTTGCGGTTTTTTAGGGGACTTATATTCATGGCTATCCCATCCTTAATCTATTGTTGAAAGTTTTGTGGTCTGGTTGTTGTTACTTATACTTGAGTTAAAATTCCATTCTAAACCATGACTACAAATAAACTTTAATTAATGAGCTGACTTTCAATCAGCGAAACTGGATAATTATAACATGAAGGTTTTTTTCTTGTCTTTAATCAATAATCATTTGCCAGAACTAATTGGTTCTTATTCTAGCCGCCGCAATGCACAAGCCATCGTAGAGTTATTAATTTTTTTTTGATAATCTGAAACTGCTCAAGTATTTTTATTCAATGACCTCATTTTCTTTGAAATATCTTTTACAGTATTCAGTTTGATCAGTCCAATAATAAACCGTCTAATGCGTGTCATGTTCTCAGCGCCAAAGCCAGTGCGAATAGTTGAGCAGTCTTCATCAAAAAACCAGTCACTTATGTAGTGACTGACCTGAATGGCACTTACATAAGACAAGTATGCTATATATTACAACTACTTACTTTGTTTTCTTTGGGTGACTATTCTTTCTGAACCCGGCTCTTGCTTCTTCTCTTGGTTTTATCAATAAGGAAAATGGCTTTGGCCTTCGTTTAATTGCGCGAGGTTCTATTTAACCTAGATGGTTTCCAATTTTCTGCTGAGAGATCAGAGCAAAGAGTAATTCCTGGTTTATGTCATAACCACTGTATGCGCCTTGTTGATACCAAGCCAGCCACAATTGTAGCGTATACTTAAAACTAAGTTGGCGTGGGACTATATCGGCTAATAAGGCAGATTGAGCCATCAATAGTCTTATCAAATTATAGGCTAAAAAGTAGAACCATATTTCTTTGGCATTGTTAAATTAATATAGTTTTGATACCCTGTTGTTTTTCACTGAGATAATAACAATGACATCTTGCCCATCTTGTAATGCAGAAGGATGTACCAAAGACGGCATAGTTAAAGGTAAGCAGAGATATAAGTGCAAATCATGTGGCTATCGGCATACAGTAAAATATTTAGGAATAAGCCCAGAAATTAAACGCCAAGCCCTTCAGCTTTATCTTGAAGGGCTTGGGTTTAGGTCAATAGGACGATTCCTTAACTGTAGTCATGTTGCGGTTTATAACTGGATTAAAGCACATGGCGAGTCAATTGAACCCCTTCGGTCTGAAAAAAAAATAGAAATTGTTGAGCTAGATGAAATGCATACATATATTGGCTCAAAAAAAACTATTGCTGGATCTGGATTGCTGTTGATCGCAATGGAAAAAGGTTTCTCCACTGCGAAGTGGGCTCCCGCGACACGGCAACAGGGCGAAAACTATGGGAAGCTATTAAAGACAAAAACCTGAGAGATGTCATGAGTGATTATTGGAGTCCTTATGAAAAGTTTGTTCCAAAAGATATTCATACTCAGTCAAAAGCCGAAACTTATACTGTTGAAGGCTATAACAGCCTTTTCAGACATTTCTTAGCGCGCTTAAGACGTAAGTCAAAGTGTTACCTGATTGGCAAGAATCATCAGCCAACCGCAACCAAGCTTCAGTCCTGGGTTCCGTACCAACGGCAGCAATCAGCAAACGTTCAGGCAATGCCTTGACCATTACAATATAGGTCTGGTGTGCTTCACAAATTTTTGCTTCTTTCGCTTGTTTTTTACTTCTCATCTTTGGAAGTCGATTGCCGCAGTTATTGAATTTTTCGATACTGTGCTTTGAAACGACGTAAGTTGTACTGATGTTGCCACCATTCGGGCAATGCATAGTCTTTGCTCCAATAAACACAGTCTCTAATCAGTACTCGAATAGCATCATAAAGTAGATTAATGTCGGTTGGAAAGTGTACATTGGTTTTGAGTGCAAACGAATCGCAGCGCCCTCTGATTAAGCTGTGAATATCCAAATCCAACAATTGATAGCCTGCACGAATGACTTCGACATTAATACGTGCCATGATCTCGGGTGTAAACAGCGCCAAATTGTTTTTTAGCGTTTGTAAACGATAATCCTTATCCGTTGTAAACAGACCGTGGCTCAGCAGCATTCTGAGTGTTCTATGCTGGTTGGCTAACTCTGGGAGACGATCATAATCGGCATTTAAACCTAAGCGCAAGGTACCCAATACCAGAATACGTCATTGATCCATTCCTGGACGCCCTTTGTTTGCATCTACTGCAATAAGATGGGCGGTATCATCGGTTTCTTTGTGCGGTATTACGTCTTCCAGGATTTTGAACACCGCTTTTCTTTATGGCAGGGTCGTATAAATATGCTGTAAGCCGAGCAAGATCATTGGAATATCATCTCGGGATGTCACATCGATGATGTCGGCAATATCCGTTTGACCAATTTTCATTTGCGGTGGTTTGACGGTTCTCATGAGTGGGGTTGGCTGCGAAGTTTTTGAGGGTTTGATGAATATTCGGGTTTCTGTCTTATTTGACTTAAACTGTAGTCTAATAATATCAATGGGTTGTACGGTTTCTGGGTTAATCCTGAATTTGGTGGTCGTGAATCTTCAAACCACTATTTTACCATAAGTATTTGTATTTAAATGATAATATTTTTTGTCGGTCAGGCACTATTTAAGAACAGATTTCAAAGTTTGAAAAAATTTCTGGTGTTGAAAGTTCATTAAGTACTACATTTTCTACTTTAGCTATGAGAGGGCCTTTATGACACCAGTTGATGAACTTATCTAGATTTTCTTGATCTGCTTGGGCGACGATTTCTACATCTCCATTTTCTTTGTTACAAACAAACCCAGTAATACCCAATTTAATAGCATGTTTTTTGGTAAATGCCCGAAAGTAAACACCTTGAACTCGACCACTTACAATAAGATGAATAGTTTTCATTTTTTTTGAATTTTCCAGCAATAATGAATTTTTGGGCTTCTGGAAAAATCATCTGGAATTGTTGTTCTGCTGATGTCTTCAATAACCGCACCGGTAAATAATTGAGGTTCCATTTTAAATCGTTTGAAGTTGGTAGAAAAGTATAAAGTACCAGGTTTTGTTAGTAATTCTAAAGAATGATTAATGAGTTCTATGTAATCCCGTTGAATATCAAAAAAATCTTCCATGCGCTTGGAATTTGAAAAGGTCGGGGGATCTAAAAAAATTAATTCATATTGCTTTTTTTCTGTTTCTTGAGCTTGTTGTTTTAACCATTCCTGACAGTCTGCACGAATAATGTTGTGGTTGCCAGACATGTTGTTTAAGTCAAAATTATTTTTAGCCCACTCAAGATAGGTATTTGACATATCAATAGTGGTGGTTGATTTCGCTCCACCTATTGTGGCATGGACTGATGCGGTTCCTGTGTAAGCAAATAAATTGAGGAAGTTTTTATCTTTTGCTTGCTGCTGGATGAGTAAGCGAATAGGGCGGTGGTCAAGAAATAACCCTGTATCCAGATAGTCTTCAAAGTTGACTAGAAATTTACATCTGTTTTCTTCAATGGTATAAAATTTTCCGGTATTGTTTTGTTTTTCGTATTGATCTGTATTTTTTTGTTTACGACGAATTTTTAAAAAGACTTGAGACTTGTCAATATTTAGAACTTTAGGTATTTCAGTTAGAATACCAGCTAGACGTTGATTGGCCTTATGAGGTGCAATAGTTTTGGGTGGGTCATATTCTTGTACATTTACCCACAATTTTTCACCTGAATACAGGTCAACGGCGACAGCATATTCAGGTAGGTCTGCATCATATAAACGATAACAATTAACATTCTCTCTTTTTGCCCACTTCGCCATCTTTTTAAGATTTTTTTTCAGACGATTAGCAAACATCTCTGCACGTTGTTCGTCAGCTGGTTTAATCGAATGACTTTGGGTTATTTGATCTATACGTTCCTGCTGGGATTTTGCTTTAGGTATAAAGAAAGACTTTTCTTCTATCTCTAAACGAAGTAATTTACATTCTAACGGGCCGTTAAAGAGTGTAATAGGTTTTTGAGAACGAATCCCTAAACGGAAGCCCATTTCAGGGTTGCTAATAATCAGCGAGGCTTTCCAATGCTTAAAATTGGCTTTTAAGGTTTCACCAAATTGTAAATAAAGTTGGGCAACTTGTTCATCATCACCTAATCTTTCACCGTAAGGGGGGTTGCAAATTAGTAATCCTGGTTGCCAACTTTCAGCGGGTTCTGCATCTTGGATGTCTCTACGTTCAACATGTATTTTGTTTTGAAAACCAGCATTCTCTACATGGGTAATGGCTGTTGCAACAGTACGGCGACTTTGGTCAAAGCCTGCAATGACTGGCATTTTTCCTAGACCAACGGATTTACGGTTTTCAGCCTCAGTGAGTAATTTTTGCCAGCACTCTGAATCGTGTTGTTTCCATCCTGTAAAGCCATAATAGTCACGTAGTAAGCCTGGCGCAAAGTCTGCTGCAATCATTGCGGCTTCTAAAAGCAAGGTGCCCGATCCACACATTGGGTCTATTAATGAACCACCTTTTTTTGCAATTTCTGGCCACCTGCAACGTAATAACATGGAGGCAGCGAGATTTTCTTTGATTGGAGCTGTTACATTTTCTACTCTGTAACCTCGCTTATGTAGGCTCTCGCCGGAGAGATCAATACTTAACTGGGCATTTTCTGCATTTAAATAAACATTAACCCTAATGTTAGGGCGATGAGTATCAATATTAGGCCGCTTATGAAATTTCGCCCGCATTTGATCGACAATGGCATCTTTTACGACTAATGAACCAAAGTGACTATTATTAATAATATTTGAATTTTTAGCACTGAAAGAGACGATAAAGGTCTCGTCAGGCTTAAAATGATCAAACCAGTTGATTTTTTTTACTGCGTCATATAGGTCTTCTTTTGAATTAACTTCAAAAGAACTTAATGGCAATAAAATTCGATTTGCAGTTCTTGACCATAGACATGCTCGGTAAGCCATTTCCAGATTTCCCTGGAAACTAACACCAGCCAGTCTCGGGTGAACATCTTTTGCTCCAAGCTCCTTAAGTTCATCAGCCAGAATATTTTCCATGGCCTTTGGGGTGCTTGCAAAAAGTTGATATTGTTTCATAAGCTTTAAATAAAAAAGCCTTGCTAGAGCAAGGCTTTGTTTGTACGGTGTTAGGCATTGTAGGTTGCTGTCTCTTTGGCAACCACAAAACACTAATAAATGTTGGGTTAACGATAAAGCAGTTAGCCTACGCAGAAACTGGTAAGCTAATTCTTAAATATTTCAGCTTTATTTCACTTTTAATTAAACCCAGTTTGCACGGATATCTTGATAGGACTATCAGTTAGTATTTTAATAATTCTACTTCAAAAATTAGAGTCGCATTCGGTCCAATATCTGCACCTGCACCACGCTCACCATAAGCGAGGTTTGAAGGGATAAAGAAGCGATATTTCGCACCAACATTCATTAACTGTAAACCTTCTGTCCAGCCTGCAATTACTCTGTTTAAAGGGAATGTAGCTGGGGCATTACGGCTGTACGAACTATCAAACTCTTTACCTTCAAGTGTTGTTCCCTTGTAATGAACGGTAACCGTATCAGTTGCAGAAGGTGAGTCTCCTTCACCTTTTTTTAATATTTCATATTGCAAACCACTAGCGGTGGTTGTGATATTTTCTTTTTTTGTATTTTCAGCTAGAAATGCTTCACCCGCTTTTTGGTTTTCTTCCGATGAAGTGGCGTTTGCCATTGAGAACATAGTAAATCCTATTAATATAGTTGTTAAAAATGCAACAAACCGGAGGTTACGATTATTTTTCATTAAATCTCTCGTTGTTATAAGGTTTTAAAAGTTATAGCTCATCTCTTTTAATTGATGAATAAGAAAATTGAGCTCATCAATTAAAAGAGATAAGCTATATTCTACCAAAAAAACCAGCTTGTGCTTTCTAAATCCTCTTTACAAGTATTTAATTGTCTTTGATATTTTTTTGATCTTTTGTAAACTCTATTGGCAACTTTATTCAACCAGGGTTTTTTTAAATAGGATTTTCGCTTAAAGCCTCTGTAACCTTCATGATAAGCAAGGTATAGCTT
>JAKIVF010000073.1 GCA_021647145.1 Methylococcaceae bacterium
GGTTAATATTTTGGCTGGGATTAATCGTTGCTACTGGATTGCAGAAGGCGTAGTTCAAGCCGTTAAGAAAATTGATTTAAAAATTCCTTTGATCGTTCGTCTATCAGGAACGAATGTTGAAGAAGGCCGAAAAATTATCGCTGATAGTGGTTTGCCAATTATTACAGCAACATCATTGGCAGAAGCAGCTGAAAAAGCAGTTCAGGCACGAAATGAACAAGTTGCAAAAGAAGCAACAGAGGGAGTTACATAATGGCTATTTTAATTGATAAAGAAACACGCATTATTGTGCAGGGGTTTCCCGGTAAAATTGGTACTTTTCATGCTCAGGATATGATCAATTATGGCTCTAATGTTGTCGGTGGTATTACACCTGGAAAAGGTGGACAAACACATTTGGATAAACCTGTTTTTAATACGGTAAGAGAGGCCGTAGAACAAGAAGGTGCTGAGGCCAGTATTATTTTTGTTCCACCTGCATTTGCGGCAGATTCAATTATGGAAGCAGCAGAAGCTGGCATTAAATATTGTGTCGCAATTACTGATGGAATTCCAACACAAGATATGATGAAAGTTAAACAATTTTTGCGTAAGTTTCCTAAACAAGACAGGATGGTATTGACTGGGCCAAATTGCGCAGGAACAATTAGTCCTGGAAAATCTATGCTAGGTATTATGCCAGGACATATTTATCAACAAGGAGATGTTGGTATTGTAGGTCGTTCTGGAACCTTGGGTTATGAGGCGGCTGATCAATTAAAAGAACTTGGTATAGGTATTTCAACCTCTGTAGGAATTGGTGGTGATCCTATTAACGGCAGCTCACATCGTGATATTTTTGAGAAATTTGAACAGGATGATGAAACAAAAGTAGTGATGATGATTGGTGAAATTGGCGGGCCTCAAGAAATTGAGGCTGGGGTTTATGCAAATCAAAATATGAAAAAGCCCGTTGTTGCCTATATTGCTGGGTTAACAGCACCTAAAGGCCGTCGGATGGGGCATGCAGGGGCGATTATTTCATCAACTGGAGAATCAGCAGCTGAAAAAGTAGAAATGCTACTGGATTTAGGTGTTACCATTTCTCCTACACCTTCAGCAATGGGTGAAACAGTCGCTAAAGTTTTAGCAACTCTATAATTTTTTAGATAGGTGCAATTAAAAGTAAAGAATGATAGCTTGGGCTAACAGTTCTATCATTAGCTCAACATCTTTAGCAAAGGAAATATTAGGTTGCAAAACAATCAACTTAAATTTTTTTGAAACAGATCTAAAACCATATTTAGCCCTGTGTTAGATATGGTTTTTTATTTGTATTAGTTTTGTAAAATAGCTCGTTATTTGGTCTTAATTAAGAATTCTTATGTTTATCTATTCTTTGCCGATTTTATTTAGTTATATTCAGCTGGGAACAGTACAAGAATACTTTGGTACAATTTTGTTCTTTTTAATACTATTATATATAGCAACTCCTTTTGACTCATCTTATAAAGAGATTGAGTGGGGGAAAGTATCAGAGCTGTCACTGCATAGATATTTATTAGACTCTTGGAACGGACAGGTAAAACTATGGCTGGTTTTTTGGCCTTTTTTTATTATTATAAATTTGAGTTTATTTTTTATTGATAACTTAGCACGAGCTGGAAATTTTACCGTTTCAAGTTGGGATGAAACCCACTTCATTTTTTTAACACCTACTATTTTTTGGGCAATTATAGTCTGGCAAAACTCGATAAATACGAGTTCTCGGTATTGGGCGATTCTTGCGCGATTTATGACACTTGCTGTATTTTTTGAATACGGTTTGAAATTAGTGATACGGATAGACTATCCTCGGATTTTTTTTCAATGTCAGGAAGCTGTACTAGATTATGCTTCCTGTTTTTAGAACCTTATTTTTTGTTTCTAGCATCAAGTCTGGGTATTTCACGAGCAATAAATAAAGCCGGATCTACAGGGACTTTATTCAAATAGACAATCCAGTGTAAATGAGGTCCGGTCACTCGCCCAGTTGCTCCAACAGTACCTAATGTGTCTCCCTGTTTAACTATTTGGCCAGGTTTTACATTAATTTTATTCATATGCAGGTATGCACTTAATAAGCCTTGGCCATGATCTAGGAAAACAGTATTTCCATTAAAGTAGTAATTTCCAGTATCAATAACTTTAGCCGATGCTGGAGCTATGATTGGGGTGCCAGTGGTTGCTGCAATATCAAGTCCATTATGTGGCCGTTTTGGAATATCGTTAAAGAACCGTTTTAAACCAAATAAACTACTTAACCGACCATCTACAGGGGCAATAAAATCAGCATCAATATCCTGTTCTGTCCAGGTTTTTTTTGCTTTAGACATTGCTATTTTATCTGCATTTATTTTTTTAAGATCTTCCTTAGTAAACCCTGTCACCATGCGAGTCTTTTTAATGGTTAGATATTGGGCTGGATAGTCTTTATTGATAACGGTAAAAGTTTTTTTCTGGGTTTTAGTTTTTGTCTTAATGGTGATTTCATGTTCGCCAATTTTTGCAGAAAGGGGAATACCAACTAATGCTATCCAATGTGTATCGTTTGCAGTGACCAATGTTCTAATACCATTAAAAAAAACAGTGGGTGGTATTTGCTTAATATCAGCAACAGGTATTTTTATTATGCCGCCGGGAACAGTCAATTGATTAGGTAATTTATTGGCCCAACATAATTGAGAATAAAAAAGAGAGCATAGTAATAAAGATAATAGTTTTTTAATCATGATTGATTTCCAGAACCTGACTAATTAATTCCCCATCAGCTAAACGGATTTTAATTTTGTCATTAATTGAGAGATTTTGAGTAGAGCTTATGATTGTTGATGATTTTGGACTGCTAACAATTGCGTAACCGCGGCCTAGTGTTGCTAAAGGGCTCACTGCATGTAAAGTTTGACTAAGAGAGATATGTTTTTTTTGTATTCTTTCCAGTTGGTGTTGAATTGAATTGTTTAGTCGGCTTCTTAAAAAATGGAGTTGTTCTTTATAGCGATCTATTTTTGTGTCTGGATTGTATTGCTGAAAAATTGAGACTTGGTTTTTAACTAATTGGTTGTTATGTTTGATTTTGTTTTGTATTGCACGAACCATGCGATCTTCAAGAAGATCAATCGCTTGAGCATGACGTTGTAGTTTTTCTCCAGGGTGTTGCTGCTGCAACCGTTTGCTAAGCCAATTCGTTGATTGTTGAAAAAGTAAAAGTTGACGTTGAATAATTTTCTTTAGATTGTTTTCAATAGACTCAAACCTGGATGCCCAAGTAACCTGACTAGGAACCGCATTTTCCGCAGCAACTGAAGGTGTGGGGGCACGAAGATCGGCAACAAAATCTGCAATAGTAAAGTCAACATCATGACCAATACCAGAAATAATAGGAATTTTACTTTTTGCAATGGCTCTGGCAACACACTCTTCATTAAAAGCCCAAAGGTCTTCTATTGATCCACCTCCACGAGCTAAAATAAGTACTTCAACTTTTTTTTGTTTATTTGCTTCTTCCAAAGCAACAGAAATTTCAGATTTAGCTAAATCACCTTGTACTGATGTTGGGTAAATAATAATAGGAATAGCTGGAAATCTTCTTTTCAAGACGCTTAAAATATCGTGAATTGCTGCTCCGCTGGGAGAGGTGATAACACCAATTTGAGTTGGTATTTCAGGGATTTCCTGCTTAAGGCTTGAATCAAACAAACCTTCATTTTTTAATTTGTTTTTTAATAGATCAAAAGCAATTTGTAAGTCACCTTCACCTGCTTCCTGCATTTTATCAACAATTAATTGATAGTCTCCACGAGCTTCATACAAACTAACCTGAGCAGAAATAATGATTTGTTTGCCATTTTCGGGTTTAAATTTTAGTCGTCGTTGCTGTGATTTAAACATGGCACAACGGATTTGTGCCTTTTTATCTTTGAGAGAAAAATAGATATGTCCCGATGAGGGACGGCTTAAATTAGATAGTTCACCTTCAACTTGTATAGAAGCAAAGTGGTCAGATAATAAATTTTTTGTTTCTCTATTGAGTTCAGAAACGCTATAAATTTTTTTTTCTAAAATAGGTGAATTAAACATGTTGGTTATTTAGCCTAAGGTATGTTTTATTTCACGTTCAATCGCTTGTGTGTAGCGTAAGAAAGAAGATTCATCAGATGGAGAGAGGTCAATAAAACGACAGCCAATTCGTTGGCTTTTTAATGGGTTTTCAGGGTTAACAGGAAATTTTCTTTGAACGCTAAAAGAAATATCAAAGGATTCCATGCCATCAAGGGTTAATAGACAATTGTGAAATTCGGATGAAGGAAGTAGGTGTTCAGCTTCTTCTGCTGTATCACACATAATAGAAAAACCAGAAGCACTTAGGTCAAAGAGTTGGAAGTTAAGAGTCTCTTTATCACCACCAGAGGTTAAAAAAGAGATAGAACAATAACTGTTTTTTGATAAAGGTGACCTGACTCTATAGGATTTACGTCTTTGAATCCAATAGATTGTTTCAGGTATTTTCATGGTTAAAGCGGGTTGCGACATTTTTCCGGCTTTTTTTATACCATGTCCTCTAAATAGAACTTTAACACCATCAACGTCGCTTTTAAAATCGACAATATTTAGACTGAGCAATTCTCTATTAAGGTATTCTTTAGGACCACAATCAACTGTTATTAATTGTTTTTTTTCATCAATATCGATAATTACTGTTATAAAAGAGTGTTTGTCTCCAAAACTTGCTGATATCAGACATTTATTAGCTATCATTGTTTTAAAATGGGCTAAAATTTTCTTTGGGTTTTTGATTATATATTGAGAAAGGTCTTCCATGGGTGATGGGGTTAAGCGATTAATTAATCCTTATTATATACTTTGGTCTACTATGTTGTTGATTTTTGATGATATGGTGTATTGCTTTATATTTCCGAAAAGAACCATAGATGTGACCATGATAAATAACCAAAAGTTGTTTGAAAGGGTGTGTTTTGGGCTATTTAAATTTCTTTTTGTTTTATTTCCCGGTCAATATTTTGCATATAACGAATGATTATAGATTCCATTCTGGGTGTAACATCAGTAATATAGCAGCCAATATAAACGCCGGTCTGAATTTTGTTAGGGTTTATTAATGTAGTATGTTTAATTTCAAATGAAATTGGTTGATCCTCTTCATTTTCAAGTTTAAGAATACAATTTTCAAATTTTGAAGAAGGACTAAACAGTTCAGAAAACTCCTCTGATTCATTAATCAAAGAAAACCCAGAGGCACTGATGTCATGTAACGGTAGTTCAATAGTTAATTCTTCTTCTGTTTCTGGCTGATAAAAGGAGACAATGCAAGAACTCTTCTTGGATAATGGCGATTTAACCCTGTAAAATTGGCGTCTTTGAAGCCAATAAATTGAATTTGGAATAGGAATAATAAAGGATGGTTGGTTAGGGTTTCCAGATTTTTTAACTTTCCTACCTTCAAACCGAACTTTAATGCCTTGATATTCTGTTGAAAATTTAATAATAGCACTGGATTGTAGTCTTTTATTTAGATATTCCTTTGGTCCACAATCGATGGTAAGGTTTTGTTTTTTTTCATCAATTTCTATGATAGCGGTTAAAAAAGTATCTTTTTCATCAATGCCAAAAGCCGCTGAGATTAAACATCGTTCCTTTAATAAAATTTTTAGATAGGAAAGAATTCTTTTAGAATTGTAGTCAAGGTACTTAGATATATCTGCCATAGAAGTATTGATTGAATATTATATTTATTCCTTGTTGATGATTGCTGCTGGTTTCCTTTTCTTAACGCCCATTTATTAAATTGATCTTGTTAAGTAAGGTAGTATAGTTCAAGTTTTAAAAAAAGCTATTTTGGCTGGATGTGATTAAAAGTGAAGCAAAGATTGGCTAGTTGGGCTAACAACTTAATTGTTTTCTTGGTATCTTTAACAATAAGGAGTATTGGGTTACCAAAAAGGCGGTAGAACAACAATGTTTTTATGCACTTATCTTTTAACCGTACCCTATTTAGCCCACAAAGCCCTCAGGATTTTTTTAGCTATGTTACATTTAGTTTTTCAATCAACTTTTGATAGTTCTCTTTTAGATCGTTTTGAAAGAAGTGATGATGTTGTATTTCTTGAAAGTGCTATTTATCGCCTTACGAAAGGTAATTTATTAAATGATGAGTTAGATAAGATATATCAATCTAAAATTAATTTATATGTCTTAACGTGTGATATTGAAACAAGGGGCATTCTTAGAAATGAATTATTTATTGGAGTTGAAGCTATTGCTTATTCAGATTTAGTTAGAATGACAGAAAAGAATAGAGTGATTCGAACATGGACTTGATTGTTGATGGAGCTGTTTTAAAAATAACTGATGAAGGGTTTTTAGTTAATAAAGATGACTGGAACGAAGTTGTTGCATTACAAATAGCTAAACTAAATGAGCTTGAGTTAACTAACTTACACTGGGAAATATTGTTTTTTATAAGACATTACTACTTAACCTTTAAGCATTTGCCTAATGCCAGAGTATTTACTAAAGCGATTAAAAAAGAGTTTGGGGAAGACAAAGGAAATAGTCGTTATTTACATAAATTATTCCCTCAAGGCCCTTTGAAATATGCCTGTAAAATTGCTGGATTGCCTAAACCACCCACTTGTTTTTGAGGCTTTTAACTCTGTTTGAAGCGATGAATTTGGCGTCTCTGTTTTTTATTGGGTTTATGTTCACGCTCAGAGTAGGGTAATATAGCTCGCTGTTCTTTTTCCTGAATTTTTTGTTGTTGTCTTTTGTCTATACTTTCTTGGTCTTCTTGATAAAGTAAAATAGCTTCTTTTGCCGGGCGACGATGGGAATTGATAGCGACTATAACTAGTTCCCATTGATAGGAACCTTTAGAAATAGAAAGTGCTACTCCCTGCTTAACTTCTTTTGATGGTTTGCAACGTTGTCCATTTAGATGAACCTTGCCACCAGAGACTGCTTCAGTTGCTAATTTACGTGTTTTGAAAAATCGTGCAGTCCATAACCATTTATCAATACGTATGGATTCTAATTCTGGCATAAGGGTGAAAATAGAGTGGTAGGAAATTATATAAAAGTCATATTAGCAATATATAAGACAAAAGCTAGTTTTTTATTTCTGTAAATATTAATAAGTAAGCGGTTGTTTTTTTTAAGCTTATAAAAAATTGATGTTTCATCGCTTGGTTTATAGGTAAAATAGAAGACTATAAAGTAATTTGTTGAATGAGTTTGTCTGTTAGATTTTTGAATTGTCAAATATGGGGAATAGAATATGAATCTTGAGAAAGTCATTTTTGGTTTTTTTGTAGTACTGGCTTTAACGCTTAATTTTGGTTTTTTTTTAGGTGAATTTGATAACCCTGAACACCATAACGAATTTGAATTATTTGCAGTGATCGTTGTAAATCTAATTGCCACCGCATTAAAGTTTGGGGATAGATCACAAATTGGTGCTGTTTTATTTGCAACAAGTTTGGTTGCAGATTTAGAATTATTAGCAGCGGCTGGATTTTGGACTTTTGCAGTTCATATCACAGGAACAGGCCTTACACCTGAAGTGATGAGTAGTATCATGTCTTTAGCTGGCGGTGCTTTATTAGCTAATGTTATTTCAACTGTTATTCTTGTTTCAGAAACATTGTTTAACCGATTATAAAATTTATTTTATGGCACATTTTTTGTGTTATATCAGATCCAATTTGATAAAAAATCTGTTAGGGAGCTAATATGGCGGCAGTCGTTGATTTAAGTCGCATTACCTTTATTGTAATGCGTGAAATGCGTAGTCCATTGATAGCTTTGCTTTTGGTCTATTCGTTTTCTATATTGGGGATGGTCTTTATACCTGGAATAAAAGTTGAAGGTGAAACTCAATATATGAGTATTTTTCATGCCTTTTACTTTATGACTTATACTGCAACAACCACAGGTTTTGGAGAATATCCTTTAGTTTTCAGTAATGCACAGCGTTTTTGGGCAATTATATGCCTCTATGCAAGTGTCGTTACCTGGTTTTACGCAGTAGGCTCGATTGTTCGATTACTCCAAAACCCTTTTTTTGTAAGAGCTTTATCCGAATGGAAATTTTCAAGGCACGTTCAAAGGATACAAGCTCCTTTTGTTATTATTTGTGGGTTTGGAGATACGGGTAGTGTGTTAACTCGAGGCTTGAGTGATTATGGTATGCGTGCTGTTATTATTGATAGTGATGAAGAAAGAATCAAGGCCTTACAGTTACGAAACTATACGGTGGCAATGCAGGGCTTTTGTGGCGATGCTAGTGTTCCGAAGCATTTATTAGAGGGAGGATTACGACGAACAAACTGTAAGGCAGTGATAGCAACGACGAATAGTGAAGAAGTCAATTTAAAAATATCTGCTTTAGCTCGATTATTAAACCCAAAAGTTGGTATTATCAGTATGTCTAAAGTGGAAGTTTTTGAGGAAACTTTGGCTACCTTAGGGGGAGAAGTTCATGTTGTTGATCCGTTTAAAACATTTGCTAAAGTCTTAGCTGCATCCATGCAAAACCCTGGTTTTTACTCTTTTAATAACTGGCTGGTTAGAGATAGAGGTGCGTCACTCGAACGATATATTACTCCACCAAAAGGAAAATGGGTTATTTGTGGCTATGGGCGTATGGGGCATGAGGTGAATTGGGTTTTAAATAAATATAAAATTAAAACAGTCGTCATTGATCCTCATGAACCAAATAAAAATGATTATGTCGATAAATATATTGTTGGTAGAACAACGGCAATAACATTAGCCAGGGCTGGCATTGAAGATGCTGCAGGTATTTTATCAGGAACTAATGATGATGGACATAATTTAGGGATTCTACTGAATGCCCGTTACTTTAATACTAAATTATTTACTATTGTTCGACAAAACAGGCATGAAAATGAAGTAGCATTTCGTGAGACAAAGGTTGATATGATTATGCAACCTACTTTGGTTGCAGCAAGAAAAATACTCTTTATTTTGATTGCACCATTACTAAAATCTTTTTTCCGGTATTTATTAGATGATAAACCTGGGCGAAAAGAAGAAATGGAAATGGTTATTAATCGCTTACGTGAAAAGGTGGGTGACCAGGTGCCTCACCTCGTTACCATTGATTTTACCAGAGATAAAAGTAAGGCAGTTATTGATGAATTGGACGCAGGAGAGGTTATCCTTCTAGGAGATTTGACCAAGGATCCCAGGGATAGACAAAGGAAATTGGATTTGGTTGTATTTGTAATAAAGTCAGGTGAAATGGAAATTGTTTTGCCGCCGACAAATTATGAAATACAAGAAAATGATCAACTTTTATTTTGCGGAACCAGTCTGGCTCACCGCTTGTTTAATGCAACGATCAATAGTGAATATAAATTGTTTTATGTTCAAAAAGGAGTTTATAAACCCCGAAGTCATTTGGCAAAGTGGGTTGTTAAAAAAATGAATAAAGTGGGAGTATAATCACCCGATAACTGGATAGAGATTTTAGTGGCTTCTATGTAATTTCAGTTTGCTTTGATAGGGAGGGACACTAAAACTTTAATGAAAGTTATGCAAAAATTCTGGGTTTGCAAGGATAAGTACTAATGCCACGCCTGCGAGAAGCATTACACTATCAGCTGTATATGTTATTGGTGTAACGAGTATTTTTCCAGCTTTACTAAGAGTTGAGGGCTCTTCTTCGACAGTTATGGAATAGGGTTCTTTAAATTTATAATTTGATTTATTGATTTTTTTTGCAATATAACGTTTTCCGACTATCGAACGATTTGTGTCTGAATATTTTAGTATTTTTTTATGATGATCTTTTTTGGCTAAATCTGCTTTTTTTAGTGGAGGACTATTCTTTTCGCTTTGATTGACATAATCCAAAGTTCGGTACTTCCCTGTTATATTATTGTTTTTATCTACTTTAAATGAATGAAATAAGAGGTTGATGAATTGATTCTTTGATAATAATATCTTTTTTAACTCAGGGGATATTGAAACTATATAATGATATTTTTCACCAATAATGGCTAATTTTTTGCCATCTTCTGTCATTAAATAACTTTCAACTAATTCTTCATGGCTGGTGTTTTCCCACAAACGTTTTGTACATGAGCTTAGAAGAAAAATACAAATTAAAATAGTTATTATTCTATTGTTTAGTAAGTTATTTTTCATACGACTAATCCATAGTGTCTTGTTATTAATGAAAATCGTTCGAAACTGAGCTAAGTATGATGCAGTTGTTAAACAAGAAAAGTTGTGTCATTATCATACCTTAATTCATACATATAAGGTCTTTATTGATGAATCAAGTAATCCCTGAAAATAAAGAGCAGGAAAAAGAAAATAGAATTCCGTTGATTATTGGAATTATTCTGCTTACCGTCCTTTTATCAGTTGGCATAACGTTATGGGTTGTTAATCATTATATTTTTCCAAATAAATTCGACCCTGTTGTACTTAGTCAGAAAGAAGACAATAGGCTTAGTTCAAAATTAGATCAATTTAGTTGGATTAATAATTCAAATGCTAAAACTAATAAAAAGCTGGAACCAGAAAAATATTCTGAAAAAGGGGCTAAAAGAGAAATTACTCTTAGTGAGCGTGAGTTAAATGCTCTTTTGGCAAAAAATACCGATTTGGCAAATAAATTAGCGATCGATTTATCAGAAAACTTGGCTAGTGGTAAGCTTTTAGTGCCTATGGATGAGGATTTTCCTATTTTAGGAGGTAAAACACTTAAAATATCTGCTGGTATTGAGCTTTCTTTTACAAATGATAGACCCATCGTTAAGTTGAAAGGATTGAGTGTTATGGGTGTTCCCGTTCCAAACGCCTGGTTAGGAGGGATGAAAAATGTTGATCTTATTAATGAGTTTGGTCAAGATGAGGGTTTCTGGAAGACATTTGCAGATGGAGTTGATAATATAAAGGTAGAAGATAGTCGATTAGTGATTAATTTAAAAAAATAGTATTATTATTACAACATTAAACATGAGGTGAAGAGATGAGTACAAAAAATGAATTATTAGAGAAAGTTCAAGCAACAATAGATACCCAGCAGAGTAAATTAGAAAAATTAAAAGAAACGGCTTTGGATGAGTCTAATGAAGCTATTGATGATATTAAGGAAGCGATTAGCAGTCTGGAACCAAAGTTAGATCTGGCAATAGAAAAAGCTAAGGAAATTGCTGATGCTGCTGATGATAAGTGGGATGACCTAAAAGATTCTTTAGAGGAAGGGTGGGATGAAGCCGGAAACTCGCTTGAAGAAGGTTGGGATAATCTAACGGATTCTATTAAAAATATGTTCTCTTAAGAAATATAAATTTATAATTTTATTAAGGAAATTATTTATTAATGAGTAATGTTTTTAGTTTTACTGGAACAGTGGGACGTGATGCTGAGGTAAGAGCAACACCTTCGGGTCAATCTGTGCTTAATTTCACAGTTGCTAATAATATTGGGTTTGGAGATAGACAGCAAACTTTATGGATTAGAGTCGCCTTATGGGGAAAACGAGCGGAAGGTTCGTTACAAAATTATCTGAAAAAAGGTCAGCAGGTATTTATTTCAGGTGAATTGACTCAACGGGAATATAAGGCAAATGATGGAACAATAAAAACCAGTTTAGAGCTGAATGCCAATATTGTTGATTTAGTAGGTAAGCGAAATGAGCATGGCACACAGCGACAGCCTCAGCAGCAAGGTAACCAGCAGTCTTCACAACCTAGCAGTTTAGATGATTTTGATGACGTTCCTTTTTAAGGCATTCATAAATTTAGAAAGAAAAATTGTTAGCAATTTATTTTAATAGGAGTTTAGACATGATATATGCTGCGCCAAACCAGCCAGATAGTACAGTAAGTTTTAAAGCTCGCTACGAAAATTTTATTGGTGGCAACTGGGTAGCTCCTGTTGATGGTGAATATTTTGGAAATATAAGTTCAGTTAACGGTAAAGTATTTTGTGAAATTCCTCGTTCCACCTTTAAAGATATTGAACTTGCATTGGATGCCGCTCATGCAGCAAAAGATGCGTGGGGAAAAACGTCAGTGACTGAACGGTCTAATATTTTATTAAAGATTGCTGATCGTATTGAAGAAAACTTGGAAAAACTCGCTGTAGCTGAAACATGGGATAACGGTAAAGCCATTCGTGAAACCTTAGCTGCAGATGTGCCATTAGCTGTTGATCATTTTCGTTATTTTGCTGGATGTATTCGTGCTCAAGAAGGCTCTATCGGGGAAATTGACGAAAATACAGTTGCCTATCATTTTCATGAACCTTTAGGTGTAGTTGGTCAAATTATTCCTTGGAATTTTCCTTTGTTAATGGCTTGCTGGAAACTGGCTCCTGCACTAGTGACAGGTAATTGCGTTGTGATGAAACCAGCTGAACAAACACCTGCATCTATTTTAATTTTAATGGAAATTATTGGTGATTTGTTACCAGCAGGTGTTTTAAATGTGGTTAATGGCTATGGTAAAGAAGCAGGTCAAGCATTAGCAACAAGTACACGAATTGCAAAAATTGCTTTCACTGGGTCAACTCCTGTCGGTTCTCATATTATGAAATGTGCAGCTGAGAATATTATCCCTTCTACTGTAGAATTAGGTGGTAAATCTCCCAATATTTTCTTTGCAGATGTGATGGAACAGGAAGAAGAGTTTATTAGCAAATGTGTAGAAGGGGCAGTGCTAGCTTTTTTTAACCAGGGGGAGGTTTGCACTTGCCCGTCAAGGTTATTAATTCAAGAATCTATCTATGATGAGTTTATGGAAAAAGTTATTGAACGAGCCAGCCAAATTAAACGTGGAAATCCGTTAGATACTGAGACAATGGTTGGTGCCCAAGCTTCAAAACAACAATTCGATAAAATTATGGAATATATTGAAATTGGTAAAAAGGAAGGGGCTGAAGTATTAATTGGTGGAGAAGTAGAGTCATTAAAAGATGAATTTGGTGAAGGATACTACATTCAACCTACGGTGATGAAAGGTGATAATAAAATGCGTATTTTTCAGGAAGAAATTTTTGGGCCTGTGATTTCAGCGACTACTTTTAAAGGTGAGGCGGAAGCTTTAGAAATTGCTAACGATAGTGAATTTGGTTTAGGGGCAGGGCTGTGGACACGGGATATGAATCTTTCCTATCGTATGGGTCGTGCGATTCAAGCTGGGCGGGTATGGACAAATTGTTATCATCATTACCCCGCTCATGCTGCTTTTGGTGGTTATAAAAAATCAGGAGTAGGGCGAGAAAACCATAAAATGATGTTAGACCATTATCAGCAAACTAAAAATATGTTGGTTAGCTATGATATTAATCCATTAGGTTTTTTCTGATTTTAACAGAAAGAGAAAGGTTGGGTTGCCATCTTGTTGCAAATCCAACTAACTATGCTAACAAAATGTTGGGTTAACGATAGAGCCGTTAGCCCAACCTACTTTCTCTAATTATTTGCAATATTTAATGCTTCAACTGTCAAACGTTTAATCTCATCCCAGTTTTCTTCATCAACAAGGTTGGCAGGAGCCATCCAAGAGCCGCCAACACAAGCTACATTTTTTAATGCCAGATAGTCTGCGGCATTATTAGGACTAACACCGCCAGTTGGACAAAAAGTTACTTGAGGCAGTGGTCCGCCAATAGATTTTACCATTGGGATACCTCCAGCAGCCTCAGCAGGAAAAAACTTCATTTCAGTGATGCCTTTCTCTAGTAAGTTCATCACTTCACTTGGCGTTACAATACCTGGAAGAATAGGCGTGCCAGATTTTAATGCAGCGTCTATCAATTTATCTGTTACTCCTGGGCTGACAATAAACTCAGATCCCGCATCAATAACTTGGTTTAAGGTTTCTAAATTAATTACAGTTCCTGCGCCAACGATTGCATTAGGAACTTCTGCTTTGATTTTTTTTATAGCTTCTAAAGCGACGGGCGTACGTAGCGTAATTTCTAACACTTTCAAGCCACCTTCAACTAAAGCATTGGCTAAAGGTACGGCATGTTCTAATTTATTAATTACCATCACCGGAATCACTGGCGATGTGTTCATTATGTCTTTAATAGCAGTCATTAAAAGTCTCTATAAAAGTTAGCTGGGTAGGTTAGATGAGCGATAGCGTTATCCGACAAATAAAATTAAAACAAATTGCCGAATAACGCATCCAACCTACAGGAAAATAATTTAATCAACGGGAAATAAGTTGGAAGCCCCTGTTTCGGCTGTTGAAGCACCAAGCCTAAAACCGCCAAACATTTCACGGCCCATACCATAATGGTGGTTATTGGCTCGATTGGGGATTGGCTCACGCGCCTCAAATTCTTTTTCATCTACTAAAGCATTTACATCACCTGTTTGTAGATTTAAAGAAATAATATCACCCTCCAGAACTTTTGCTAGTGGACCGCCCATTTCACATTCCGGGCATAAATGGATAGCGGATGGGACTTTTCCTGATGCTCCTGACATACGTCCATCCGTAACCAAAGCGACTTTAAAACCTTTATCTTGTAATACGCCAAGTGGAGGTGTAAGTTTGTGTAACTCTGGCATACCATTAGCTCTAGGCCCTTGAAAACGAATGACAGCAATAAAGTCTTTTTCCAACTCCCCTCTTTGAAAGGCAATTAGAAAATCTTCTTGATCATCAAAAACAACAGCAGGTGCTTCAACAATTTGATGTTTTTTTGCTACGGCTGAGAGTTTGGATACTCCCCGTCCGAGATTCCCTCTCATTACATGTAAACCGCCTTCTTTAGAGAAGGGCATATTGACCGTACTTAAAACTTCAGGATCTAATGATGTTTCTGGACAAGCTTCCCATTTTAGCGAGCCATTATCAAGTTTAGGTTCTTGAGTATAACTATTCATTCCTTTGCTATCAGCTACGGTCAAAATATCTTCATGCAACAGACCATGTTTTAATAATTCAGCAATCAGAACACCCATACCTCCTGCCGCATGAAAATGGTTGACGTCAGCAGGACCATTTGGATAGATTTTTGTTAATTGAGGAATTGCTTTGGAAAGGTTGTCAAAATCATCCCAGTTTAAGGTGATGCCAGATGCACGAGCAATAGCAATTAAATGCATTGTATGGTTTGTTGATCCGCCGGTTGCTAGAAGTCCTATCACAGCATTGATAATGGCTTTTTCACTCACCATATGAGCGATTGGACGGTAGTCGTTACCTAGTGCAGTAAATTTAAGGACTTGCCTAGCCGCTTCTTGTGTTAACTCGTCACGTAGAGGGGTATAGGGGTTGACAAATGAACTGCCCGGTAAATGCAGTCCCATAATTTCCATCATCATCTGGTTGCTATTTGCCGTACCGTAAAAAGTACAAGTTCCAGCGGAATGATAAGAAGCGGATTCTGATTCTAATAGCTCTTTACGGCCTATTTTTCCTATCGCGTAAGCTTGGCGTGCTCGTGCTTTTTCTTTATTGGTAATACCACTAGGCATTGGACCTGCGGGGATAAAAATACCAGGCAAATGACCGAAACTTAGGGCACCGATTAATAATCCGGGAACAATTTTGTCACAGACACCTAAGTATAAGGCACCATCAAACATGTTGTGACTCATGCCAATTGCAGTAGTCATAGCAATTAAATCACGGCTAAACAGAGACATTTCCATTCCGGGTTGGCCTTGTGTAATCCCATCACACATTGCAGGAACACCACCTGCAAACTGGGCTACCCCGCCAGCCTTTGCGATCGCTGCTTTAATTAAATCAGGCGCATCTTTATAAGGTTGATGAGCCGATAACATATCATTATATGAAGAAATGATTGCAATATTAGCTTTTGTTTCACCAGTTAAATCGGCCTTTTCTGAAGTACTACAAGCAGCAAAACCATGGGCTAAGTTACCGCAAGCAAGTTTGGAACGGTTAGGACCTTCTTTGGCAAGACCATCAATGTAGTTTAGATAGGCTGACCGAGAATCAAGACTTCGATCAATCACGTCTTGAGTTACTTTTTCTATAACGGGATGCATAAAATTTCCTCTAAATTTTCTTGTACTTTTGTCAGGTGGATAATAAATAACCTAAAACTTATTACGGTTTACCAGGTAACTCTCAATTTCTATTCGGCTAATATAATGTTGTAGACTGGGCTGCCGTCTCTTTAGCAACCTATATAATATAACCTAAAGTATCGGTGCTGGGTTAACGGAAGAGCAGTTAGCTCGATCTGCGAGCTGATTTATTTATTCTTCCCAAGCTCGCCCATCACGAGCTAAAAGAGCCACTGATGACACCGGCCCCCAGCTTCCAGCAGGATAGGGTTTTGGTGATTCATTTTGGTGCTCCCAGGCATTTCGGATAGAATCAATCCAGGTCCATGCTTGTTCAATCTCTTCTCGGCTTAAAAATAAGGTGGGGTTGCCACGCATAGCTTCCAGAATAAGTCGTTCATAGCCACCAAATACTTTTTTATTTTTAAATGTTTCAGAAAAACTTAGATCAAGCTTTGTTTTTTGTAATTTAATATTACCACCAATTCCAGGAACCTTGTTAAGCATCTGTATATCAATACCTTCTTTGGGTTGTAGATGAATAACTAATTTATTGGCAGGCAAATCAATAAAGCTGTCTTTAAAGATATTATGTGGTAATTGTTTAAAATTGATGACAATCTCAGTCCTTTTGTTGTGCATTCGTTTGCCAGTGCGCAAATAGAAAGGGACATCAGCCCAGCGCCAATTGTCAATATCAACGCGTAAGGCAACAAAACTTTCCGTGGTACTATCAGTAGTTGCGCCATCTTCTTCTAAATAACCAGGGACTTCATGGCCTTTTAAAAAACCAGATGAATATTGCCCTCTAACCGTTTTTTTAGCAACATTTTCAACTGTAATAGGACGAAGTGCTTCAAGAATTTTTATTTTTTCTCTGCGAATACTTTTTGCTTCCAGATTAACTGGAGGTTCCATTGCGATAAATGTCAAAATTTGCAGTAAATGATTTTGTAGCATATCGCGAGTTTGACCGGTTTGGTCAAAATAATCCCAGCGACCTTCAATTCCTACTTCTTCAGCAACAGTGATTTGAATTGAATCAATTGTATTATGGTCCCAGTTGCTGGTAAAAATAGAATTAGCAAAACGTAGAGCCAAGAGATTAAGTACTGTTTCTTTGCCAAGATAATGGTCTATCCGAAAAATTTGGTCTTCTTTAAAAACCTCTGCAAAGGCACTATTAATTTCTTGAGATGATTTAAGGTCATGGCCTAGTGGTTTTTCCATGACAACTTTTGCATCGTCAGTCAAGATACCTGATTGGGCTAGTCCTTGACAAATATGTTTGAATAAAAAAGGGGCAACAGAAAAGTAATTGATTAAGACTCTTTGTTTTGAATCAATCACAGTTTTCAGTTTTTTATATTGATCCATTTGGGTTAGATCAATTTGTAAATAACTGAGTCTTGAAGAAAATTTTTCCCAGACAGACTTATCAATATCTTCGTTTAAAAACTCTTTTAAGCTAGCTTGCGCAATTTTAACAAACCCTTTGTTTTCTTTTTTATGCAGATCTACACCAATGATTTGTGTTTCATTTTCTAATAGCTCTGCTTTTTCAAGACGGTATAAAGAAATAAGCAGCTTGCGGGTTGATAAATCGCCTAACGCGCCATAAATCACAAGGTCACAGGGTTTAAAAATTTCGTATTTTTGCATGTGTTATTGAAAATTTAAGGGTTTATTAAAGGTTGATAAAGATAATTAATAAGGGGGGTATTATACTTGGATTTTATTGAGAAACAGTAAAACAGGTTTGGAGTTTTTTTTTGATAGATTAGAAAGAGAAATTTAGTAATTCTTTGGTTTTGTATTCCCCCTGTGTCAGGATAGTTGTCGCCTCTAATTTTAACTTTTAGAGGCAAAAAAAATGAGTCAAAAATTTACCGAAGGATTTAAAATGCAAGCCATAGAAAAAGCACTAAGCCGTTCACCCGGAATG
>JAKIVF010000074.1 GCA_021647145.1 Methylococcaceae bacterium
ATAAGAAACTGGGATAAGATTAAAGAAGTGCATTTAAACCCAGATAATCAAAAAGCTGAAAAGGAAAGAAAAGAGGCGGCATAATTTTACAACTTTAGGCGACAACTAGCTTGAAAAACACCGGTATTGAAGGCTGGGTTGTCGTTTCTTTGACAACCCAGTTTAACGTATGTTGTTGAGTTAACGATAGAGCCATCAACCTATATAAATATTATTATTGGGTATCTGCCTAATATGCGGCATCAGTCATGGTTGATGCAATTATGCCGTAGGCCGTTGTCCAAGCCGTTTTAACTTCATCAGTAAAATCATTGCCCAAGCCTTGTTCTAGAGTCCATAACAAAGCACTACCAACAATATCGTAATGTTCTGCTTTTACACCATAATCCAGGTGAAGTCTGCCCATATCTTGCAGTGCAGGGACGACATGGTCTAAATTGTTAAGGGAATTGACAACCAAGTTGATTGAGGTAACCAGTTTATCTCCCTGAGCTTTCATATCACCTTTGAATAATGGTTTTATTTCTGGATCCATTTGAAATAATTTACGATAAAATAATTCTGCAGTTTGCTCTTTAACGGGAACAATCATTTTCCAGGTAGATTGAACTAAGTTGATTTGGTCTTCTGATATAGGGGGTTCAACACTTTCAGCGTCTTCTTGCTCTAATGCTTCAGCTTCGGGCCGTTCCTGAATAACCTTTTCTTCTTCAGCTTTTTGCTGCTCGATTCTTTCTTGTTCAAGGCGTTCTTCTTCAGCTTTTTGCTGCTCGATTCTTTCTTGTTCAAGGCGTTCTTCTTCAGCTTTTTGCTGCTCGATTCTTTCTTGTTCAAGGCGTTCTTCTTCAAGTTTTGATTCAATTTCTTCCTGGCTAGCTCTTACCTGGTATTCTTGTCTACTTAGTTCTTCGGCTCTGGATTCAAGTTCATATTGTGCAGATCGGATCTCTTGATCTTGTTGAGCTAATTTTTCTTCCTGAATTGCAAGTTCTTCCTGAAGAGCGAGTAGTTGTTCTTCTTGACGAGCTAGTTGCGACTCTCTTTCATCGAGGTCTTGTTGAATTTGTAATGAAGCTCTTGCTTCCTGGTCAATAATGTCTTTTTGAGCTTCAAGTTCTTGCTGAAAAGTACTGGACTCTGATTCAGTTTGGTTGAGTCTGTTAGTCCGCTCATCCAGTTCTTCTCGTAAAAACTGTAAATCTCGTTCTAATCGAGCTGTATTAGCTTCTCGATCAGCTAACTCCTCTTGTGCTACTCTTACTGCTCGTTGTTGTTGTAGTTCAAGTTCATCTTGAGCATGCCTTTCTTCTCTAACACGTTGAGCTTCGTATTCTTCGCGATCAAATTCTTCGTCATCGTCTTGATAAGGTGTTTCTAGTGAATTTATTTCCCCTTTTTTAGGCAGTAGAACATAAGCTAATACAGCTATGATTAAACCAGCTATGATTACCATTTCCATAAAATTATCCTCATATTTCTTATAGTTATTAGTAGGGTGAGTATGTTTTTAGATAGTAAACTGGCGCGGAAAGCCTTTTTACTAAAAAACATAAAACATTTTGTTCGATATTATCACAAGATTAATGATTTTGTGTCGATTCTTAATAGATTGCCTTAAAGAAAGATAGGTTGTATATTTAAAAAAAATTACAATAGAGGCGTTATTATGCAATTTACACCAGAAATATTACCTAATTTGATAAATACAGTAGCTGAAGTGATAGAAAAAAATTCTGAAGAGGTCACGGCTTTAGACCAGGCAATTGGGGATGGTGATCATGTGATTAATTTACAAAGAGGGATTGGTGCACTATTAGAACAAAGTGCTGAGTTAGCCGAGTTAAAATGGACTCAGGCGATACAAAAAATAGGGATGACATTGCTATCAACAATGGGAGGAGCTTCTGGGTCGTTGTTTGGCACCTTATTTATTAGCATGGCCAAAGCAAAAAATGATAACAATATTTTAAATCAACATGAATTGTCAGTAATTTATGCACTAGGTGTTGAAGCTGTTAAAAAAAGAGGGAAATCTGATGTAGGCGAAAAAACTATGTTGGATGTGTTAATCCCAGTGGCAGAATGTTTTAAAAAAGATGTTGATGCTTCAGTAGAATTTCCAAAGCTATTAGAAAATATTTGCTTAACTGCTGAAAAAGGAATGGAGTCAACTCGAGATATGATTGCAACTAAAGGGCGTGCTTCTTACATGGAAGAAAAGAGTCTGGGTCATATTGATGCTGGCGCAAGAACAAGTCAGTTAATGATTTGTGCGATTGCTGATGTGATAGGAACAGAAAAAAAATAATTTATTATCCGTTCCTTAGGCAATTATTCGGGGTGTACTAGTAACGATATTGAACAGGTTTTACGGTTTTTCAGCAACCCCAGCGTAAATTTGCAGTATTTACAGGGGCATCCCATAGGTGAATCATTTCATCATCAAGCAAAGTTAGCGTGATTGAGCAACCTGTCATGTCTAAAGAGGTTGTATAGTTACCTACTAGTGAACGATAAATTTCAATGCCTTTTTTCTCCCAATATTGTGCAGCAAGATTAAAAATTAAATGTAGTTCCATTAAGGGAGTAGAACCCAGTCCATTAACATGCAACAATACTTTTTGAGATTTTTTTGGATTAAGGTCAGCATCAATTGCATTCGCTATTATTTTTACAATATCAGTTGCACTCATTATATCCATTGTATCGTGACCACGTTCTCCATGGATACCAACCCCCATCTCAATTTTATCTGCCGCTAATTCAAACGTTGGTTTTCCTAAAGCGGGGACGGTACAGCAATTTAATGCAACTCCCATCGTGGCGGTCATTTGATTAACTCTGTCACCTAGAGATTTGCAGTCAGCTAAGTTCATACCCTTTTCTGCTGCCGCACCGACAATTTTTTCTACTATTAATGTCCCGGCAACTCCTCTGCGCCCCGTGCTATGTGTTTTTGGTAATGAAACATCGTCATCAATTAATACTGTTTCATAAGGGCAGTCTAGCATTTCGGCTGCAATCTCAAAATTCATTACATCGCCCGCATAGTTTTTAACAATAAATAGAATGCCAGCCTCATTATTGACTGATTCAGCAGCAGCCATCATTTGGTCAGGGGTAGGGGAGGTGAAAATTTGCCCAGGGCAGGCAGAATCTAACATTCCTAGCCCAACAAATCCTGTATGTAATGGTTCGTGACCTGATCCGCCCCCAGAAATAAGGGCAACTTTATTGGTGGTTTGTTTATTTCGGGTAACAAACAGTGGTTGCTCGTTAAGTTGAATAATATCAGAATGCGCCTTGGCAAAACCTTGTAAGCTTTCTTCCAATAAATCGTCTATATTGTTGAGAAATTTTTTCATCGTGAGCCCTCGGTTTTAATTCACTTGGGTTATTTTAGATCTTTAAATAACTACTTGATTTCTGCCATTTAATTTTGCTTGATAAAGGTTGTTATCACTACATTTCATCCAGTCTTTCCAATCAATGTCAGGTAGAAGTGTTGTTCCCCCCATACTTATAGTTACAGGGCAGTCTGGCAAAAGAGGAATATGAGCTAACTGATTGCGTAAATTGTCAGCAATATTTTTACAATTATTAGTATCAGTATTAAATAATAGAACGAGAAATTCTTCACCGCCAATTCGGAATACGGTATCAGAATTTCGAAAAAACTTTCGGAGAAATACCCCAAAATTCCTTAAGACAATGTCTCCTGTTTCGTGCCCAAAGGAATCATTGATTGACTTAAAGTCATCAATATCAATCATGATGAGTGTCATAGGAATGTTAGAACGATGACTTTGCTGTATCGCATTTTCAAGAGTGTTTTGAAGTTGAGATCGATTTAAAAGGCCAGTTAGGGGGTCAGTAATGGCTAATTTTTCTAATTTTTTTTGGTGAGCCGTAATAATGCGGACAAAGATAAATGAAATAGCACAAATTCCAATTAATGATGTTACATATCTTATGGGGAGAGGAGGCTCCAGAAGAACCCAGGCTTGAGGGATAATCACAATAAAAAAAACTGTGCTTGCTATCCATGCTAGTTTTTCAGGGAGTATTAAATAGAAAGATAGAATGGCTAAATAGCTCCAAAAGGCAGCGATTACAGCATGTTCTCTAAATGCTAGGCTAATAAGTAAAATGATGGATGGAGTAATAACAAAAAAATTAATTGAAAGATGATAATAACCATGTCTACAGAGCCAAGTATTGATAGCAAAAAGTACTATAACAACTAAGATCACCATTCCTAGCTGAAAACGGCCTTCGAAAAAGTTGATAATGCTAGAAGGTGCTAGAAGTAATAGGCCTATTGCCGAAAGTCTTTGAGATGACTTTAAGAGGAAATGATTCTGTTTGAATTGATGAGGAAATAAATTCTTTATCATTATATTTTTAGAGGAAAAAAATTCTCCGCTGATTTGGTTTGAGTAAGTTAAGCATACCAAAAAAAATTACTATGTATATTATTTTTATGGGTTTTTTTGTATTTGTATAGATTATTATTAGTATTTAAAGTATTTAAAGTATTTAAAGTATTTAAAGTATTTAAAGTATTTAAAGTATTTAAGGTTTTAAGCATAATAATTTTATTCCTAAATGTATTTCTTTCTAACATAACTGAATTTGGTCTATTTATTGCCTTCTTAAATCATAATGTATGAGTCTTGGCTTTTTTGATAGTAATAAAACCTGAATTTTTAATGACATAGTTAAGGAGTAACCCATGAGTAAATTCTCTCGACGAAATTTTCTTCTTTCTTCTTCTGGCGCTCTAGCTGGAACATTTATTTCGCCCACTTTTGTAAAAGCTGAAGCTCAAAATCACAAAAATGCTGAGACTAAAGGTTTTTTTTCACAAAGTGGATTAGTCACTGGTAAGAAAAAACCACTTAATTACCAATCTATTCCTGGATTTCTAAGTGCAGAACAAATATCCCCACATTTTGAGGCACATTATGGAGGGGCATTGAAGGGTTATACGGCTGCTGATGATAAGCTACAATCTAGCATTATCAGTGGTGAAGAAATTGACTCAAGTAGCTATGGGGCACTCCAGAGGGCAAGGACAACAAAAAGTAATAGTGTTGTTTTGCATGAATTGTATTTTGAAGGGTTGAGTGAAAATTCGTGTAATTTGTTGGCGGAAGTGAAAAGTGCACTAGAAAAACGTTTTGGAACTGTAGATAAATGGGCTGTCGATTTTCAAGCCTGTGCAAAGGCTTCTTCAGGCTGGGCTATACTTGCTTTTCACCCTGTTAACGGTAAGCTCTATAATATAATAAGTGATGCACATGCGAAGGGGGTAAACTGGATGGCTACACCACTTGTTGTTATAGATATGTATGAGCATGCCTATTATGTTGATTACAAAAACAAGAAAACAGAATATATCGAAAAGTTTATGGAACACATTGATTGTGATGAAGTTAATCGACGATATAAAATGGTTTAAGATATTTTTACGGATACGTAAAGTAGTTCTTAAGAATGTGTTAATGCCTCTGTGACTGAACAAATATCAGGCATAATCCATGTAGGTTTATAATCAACTGATTTTAAATCTTCTTCGCTTGATATGCCTGTTAAAACCAAAATGCTACGAACCCCTGTATTAACAGCACCGAGAATATCCGTATTTAACCTATCACCGATGGCAATCGTATCTTCAGGGGCAACGCCTAAAGTTTTAATAGCTTGTTGATACATAATTGGCTCAGGTTTTCCAATAATAGTAGGTGATACTTTTGTTGTTGCTTGTAAGGCAGCAAGGATGGCACCATTTCCGACAACAGGGCCTTTTTCTGTAGGTAAGGTAGTGTCAGCATTTGTGCCAATAAATTTTGCGCCTGCATGAAGGTGTAGCGAAGCATTGGCAAGCTTTTCCCAGGTTAACTTTCTGTCTAAACCACAAATAACAAAATCTGCAGATGTTTCAGCATCAAATGAATCAATTAAAGTAAAACCCTGTTCAGCCAAGGGTTGACGAAGTCCTTCTTCACCAATAACAAAAGCTCGTTTCGAGTTTGGTATCGAGTGTTCACTTAAATAATGTGCTGTTGCCATGCTAGACGTAAGTATTTCTTTATGAGAGACGGTTACATCCATCGTTTTTAATTTAGAAATATATTGTTCTTGGGTAAGGCTGGCATTGTTAGTTGCAAGTACAAAAGGAAGTGATTTTTTCCTCAGTAGTTGAAAAAATTCTATAAGTCCAGGTAAAGCACGATTACCTTCCCATAACACCCCGTCCATATCAATAATCAAGGCGTGAATATTTGTAAGAGTATTCATGAATTGTGAAAAGTAGGATGGGTTATTTAAAAAATAGGGCAATTATATCAGCTGATTGAAAATTTAAATTTATTAAATATGAAGAATTAAAGAGTTAGAGTAGTAATTAAATAATGTTATATAACCTGTTTTTTATGTGTTATTTAACTGTTTTTTGTAGAGCTGATAAGTAAAGCTAAAAAATATAATCATAAAGTATTGTTTTAAATTAAAATAATTATTTTATAAATGAAGTAAGAAATGGCTGGATTATTGCTTTAACTCTCTTGGTTGGGGGTGTTAGTTAGAAATAAACAATACTCTGATTTATTATTTAACAAAAAATTAAAAAAATAGGTAGTTAATCTGGACTGATTTTGTGCATGATACGGAGTTAGAAGAGGTAATATTCTATTACTCTATTTTTGGCTGTGAATCTCTTTAAAGCAACTATGCATAGACTATTAAAAAAGAGGAGTTAGAGCTAAATTAATTTTCACCATAACCGAAGAAAATGCGTTAAATTACTAATATAAATTATAGATATTATTAACAACAATAGATAAAAATAAACTTTAAAAAGAGAGCTATATTATGAAAAAAATCAAAAAATTACGAATGTTGTTTTTTTGTGGGTCTTTTTTGTTTTCCTCTTGGGCTCAGGCAGCTCAAGGTGATGGAACTGGCGGAGGTGGCGGTGATGGGGTGACACCGGGGGCAGATGCGCCTCCAGGTGCTCAGGAAGCCCCTGGCCCTGGCCTTGGGATAGGGCCAATTAAAATGACTGAACCAAAGATGGATGCATTGTTTGATTGGGCAGAAAACACTTACCCGCAATTTTTTCCTAATCATCAAACCTCCAAAATGATTGAAGGTTATTATGCGCGGTACTATCCTTCAACTAATATTTATTTAGGAGCTAAAGATATGCAGGTTTTTGCATATGGTGCACCTTTCGGTGGTCTGTTAAATGCGGGGACATTTAAAGCATTAGTACATTCCTCAGGTATATAAATATTATTAAGGCAAGGTGGGTGGGTTATTTGTTTCCAGTTGACTAAGCACAAGAAAATATATAAAAATTTTTATCTGATATTCAACATCCATGTCTTTGTGAGGTGTGGATATTGGGTGGATCTATACGTTTCCAAGTCAATGGATAGAATTCTAAGGTTTTTTTTCACTAAAACGAGAATAAAAGCTAATTGGGAGTGGAAGGTAGAAAGAATAATCGGAGGGACGCGAATGATTCACTATTTGGTTATGTGAAAAACCAAGCTAAACCAGAGAGCAGTTTCCTTTTTTTTGCAGCGGCCTAAAAAAGTTGTTTCTCTGGAGTATTGCCGAAAAAGACTAAATCCTGTGTAAATTTAAAATTGTTTGTTTGAAATGTTTTTTTGATCGTCATCCATGATGAACTTAATATGTCATCATGGATGACGAACTAATAAGAGGGATTTTAAACTGTTTTAGTTCATTAGTTTTATGTCATCAATTCCTAGTTCAGCATTAATTGCAGCACCACTATTCCAGCCAGTATAAGGGGCGTCATCACCTGCATGGCCTTGTCCAGTCACTTCACCTAAGGTTCCTTGGGTAAATCTAACTGACTTAACATTACCAAGTGTTTCTTGTGCTGAGAAAGTTGCGCTTGATTTACCATGACCACCTAGTGGAACCATCTGTACATCTGCTAGTGAGAATGAAGCGTCATGCCACTTACCATCTGGTGGTATTACAACGCCTGTTTTTACAACATAACGAGTTCTTAAGTCAGCTAATGTATTACCAAAAGCAGCGTGCATTTCAAGTGGTTCAGTTCCCATATTTTTAAAGCGCGCAGATATAGTGGTTGCACCTTTAGCATTGAAGTTGCCACGCCAACTCCCTGTCGAGTTATGGAGAGTGACTTTTATATCTATGTCTTCAGTTGCTGGGTCTCCACCATGAGATATTAACTTTAAATATTTATTACCATCTGCTTCGGTTTCAACGGTTACAGGGTTAGTTGCTGCTGTGCCTTTTCCCCAGCCTTCGGTTGTTCCATCAGAAAAATCATTGTGTATTATGTCTGCAGCAGTTACATTGGCACAAGTTAAAACTGAAGCCAAAGCAAGCAGGGGTGAAAAAATTTTTTTCATGTTGTTCTCCAAACTTTACCCCAAATGGGTATGTTTTTGTAAAATATATTCAAGTTGATCTTGTATAGAAAACCAACTCAGTATTTGCTAAATAAAAAATATCTTTGGCTTATAATTGGATTCTATAGGCTCTGGATGCGCTTTTATCCTCAGCTTTGTCTGTCCAAAAACGTCCGCGACCTACAACAACACCATCATCACTGATGCTATAAGCTTCCCGGAGTTCTTTCCAGTTTTCTTTATCTGCTGCTGGTATCATTTTGTAGAGATCCATTAAGTGACCATCTTTATAGACAAAAGCATGTCTTGTGTTTTCTTCATCTCTTGCGCTACCCACTATATGGCCATGTGTATTAATGTCATATGCCTGAGTATCACCACCAAGTCCAGGAAGTTCAGTCATTGAAGTGCCATCATGCATAAAAGCAGCGTATTTACCACTAGTTGTTAATGACCAGCCAGTCGTTTCACCTTTATCATTGATAGCTCTTGCTTCTGAATAACCGGAATCATCAAGTGATCCTAATTCTGTAGTAACCCCATCTTTATAGGTAAATGCAATTGCAGAACCATCAGCTTTGGTCGCAACACCGGCGATTTGATTGTTATCATTGATATCAAATGCGAAAGAGCGTTGACCACCTAGAAGTTCCCCTTCTAAAGGTTTTAAAACTGGCGTGCCAGAACTTGCATCAGTCATAAACGCAATATGATCAGAGTTATCAGCTTTACTTGCAGACCAGCCAACCAGCATATCGTTATTATTCATACCTAAGGCTCTTGAGTCAGTCCCACCTAAGGTACCAAGATTAACTAAGTCTGCTCCACTTTTATTATAAAAAGCTTTATATATACGAGGTGCGCCTTTTTCTGTTTTTAATATTCCATAGCCCGCAATTGCTCCATTATTGTTAGCTGCAGTAGGTCGGGGACGGCCTCCTCCTAAGTCAACTAATGTTTCAATGTTTCCTTGGGTGTAGTCAAATATAGCAGGGAAGGCATTTCTATCGTTATCTCTAACTTTACCCGTAATGACAGTACCGTCATCACTAATAGCATATGCATAAGAATCTTTGCCGTTTTCAATTATACCTAGGTCAGTAAAAGATTTTACAGTACCTAATGGCATAGTTTCTGCGACATCTATTGCTTGAAATTCAGAGTCGTTAAGTAAAGAAACCTTTGCTTTATAAAATTTAGAACCTACTGCTATTTCTGAAAGTGAGAATTTTAAGTTTTTAGGCACCATGACAGCAGGGTTTGTCGGTTTGCTAGTAATAGGCGTTGCTGTTTGTAATATAAGCCTGTCTGGTGCTTGATATTTCATTTTGACGTCATACATCTTTCCTTCATACATTACGTGGGGGATATGTAAGGTGTCGCCAGATAATGTTGAGTCACTGGCTGCATTAGCGAGCGAACAACACAGTGCTAAGGAGGTAAATATTAAACCAGAGTGTTTCATAAATTTCACCTAAGGTGTAGTTGTTAATAATAGAGTATTAGATAAGGCATATTGAAAATATGCTATCTACAAATGTTTCACGATTTTATTTTTCTTATTTTTAAAAATATTCTTAAAGTAGAAGTCAATCGCTCAATTAAACACAGCAAAATATGTGCCTAAAACATGATAGGTAAGATATTTAATATATAGCTTTTTGAATTAAATAAAGGTTTTAGGTATTTTCGAGTAATAGCTAGCTAAAGCTTAATAAAGGGGACCGAAAATAGGGGGCGTTTTTTGTGTTAAAAGCGGATAGCCTAGGTTTCATAGAGTATAAGGCATTTAGCTAACAAAAAATAAAGGTGTTAATGTCAATTTTTAGGACTAGTAGGGTTGTTTTTTATGTATGGGCAAGAGCTCACTTAATTAAACTATGTTAAATAGCTATTTATTTTAGGTTATCTAACACTTTTAGTGTGGTTTCTATAAAACGAATAGAGTTATTCTGTTTTACCTAGAAAAGAAAAAGACTGTGCTTTGATTAAGCAATAAATATCTTCGTTTTCATTGAGTGCTAAATCAGAAAAAGCTTTGGGTGTTATATCAACTGTTAAAGCTGTGCTACCGATTTTAATAAGAAGTGAAACGCATGATGCATTTTTTATCCATGAAATAATCTTGCCTTTAATCTGGTTTTGAATAGAAATTTGAGAAATGTAATGTTTAGCAATAGCAATTTCACTAGAACGTATTGAAAGATAGCACGAATCACCGATTGAAAATCTATTTGTTAGTGGTAATAACAATGTCTTCCCCTTTACTTCTGCAATAGTATGACCGGATGCAATATCATGGGAAATAATAGTGGCAGTGATAATATTTTCTAATCCCATTGAATTAGCAACATTTTTAACACGTTCTGCTTTGATTACATCGTAAAAGTGACCCGTTCCTAGAATGCGACCTTGATTGATGACGACTAACTGGTCTGTTAGATGTAAGATTTCTTCGATGGAATGGCTGATATAAATCATCGGTAAACCCAGCTCATCTTTTACTCGTTTTAAAAAGGGTAATATTTGCCCTTTCAAACCTTGATCTAGTGATGCTAAAGGTTCATCCAGTAATAAAAACCGGGGTGAAGCCAGTAAAGCTCTACCCAGTCCTACTCGCTGTTTTTCTCCACCAGAAAGTTGAATGGGTCTTTTTTTCAATAAGTGGCCTATTTCTAGTAAATTGATAATCTCATTTTCGTCAAATCGGCGTTGTTTTTTTGTTATGCGTTTATAACCATAAAGCAGGTTTTTATTGACCGATAAGTGTGGAAATAGTTGGCTGTCTTGAAACACAACCCCAACTTCACGTTGATTAGGCGAAAGGTTGATATTTTTTGCACTATGAAATAAATGTTTATTACCTAGTTTTAGCCAGCCGTTATCAGGGTGGGCCAAGCCAGCAATTAAGTTTAGTAGTGTACTTTTCCCCGACCCGGAAGAGCCAAATAATCCTGTAACTGGTTTATCCAGAGAAAAATTTGCTTCTAGATTAAAATTACCACGTTGTAATTGGACATCAAGTGAGAGCATTATTTTCCCCCTAGCCAGTTTGCAGTACGTTGTTCAACGAAGCCACTGAATAACAAAGCACCAAGAGCAAGGATAATAGAGATAATCAATAATCTTTGTGCTGATTCTGCGCCGTCTGGTACTTGGATATAAGTATAAATGGCTAAAGGTAAGGTACGTGTTTCATCTTCTATATTGCCGACAAAGGTAATGGTTGCTCCAAATTCGCCAAGACTTCTGGCAAAAGCAAGGATTGAGCCGGTGATGATGCCTGGGATTGCCAGAGGCAAGGTTACGGTAAAAAAAGAATTTAATGCACTAGCACCAAGGCTTCTGGAGACCTGTTCTAGTTTTATATCTATATTTGAAATAGAAAGACGAATGGAACGAACCATCAATGGAAAGCTCATCAAGGCGGTAGCTAATACTGCACCGCGCCAGCTGAAAGCAAGTGAAATTTCAAACTGTTGATAAAGCCACTTGCCGACAAAACCCTGTCTGCCTAATGCTAATAATAGTAAATAGCCTGTTACCACCGGAGGCAAAACTAAGGGTAGGTGTAATATTCCATCAAGTAAAGATTTGCCTATAAAATCATAGCGGGCTAATAGCCAGCCTGTAAAAATACCGGGAATAAGAATAATCCCGACACTCCATAAGCTTACTTTTAAAGAGAGCATCATGGTTGAATATTCTTCTGGAGAAAGATCGAACATAAATTCCTTACTATTGTGTATTAAAACCGTATTTTTTAAAGATAGCCAAAGCTTGTGGAGAGCTTAAATAGGTTATAAAGCTATCAGTGGATTCATTAGCAGAAGCTAGTTTGGCTACTGGGTAAACGATTGGGTTATGACTATCTGCTGGAAACTCAGCCGCTAACTCTACCTTTTTAGACTTATTAGCATCGGTTGAATAAACTATACCTGCATTACACTCAGCTAATTCTACAAATGCCAAGGCTGCACGTACATCTTTTGTTCCTACAATATAAGGTTTAACTTCTTTCCACCAACCCATTGATTCTAGTGCTTGTTTGGCATATATACCAACAGGTACATGACTAGGATCACCAATGCAAAGTTTCCCTTCTAAATGAGTGGAAAAATTATAAGTCTTGTTCATTTCAACAGATATTGGTTTTCCTTTTGGCGTTATCAAGACGATTGTATTACTGAGAATATTTTTCCGCGATTGCTTAACGATCAGATTTCGTTCTTGTAAATAATCCATCCAACCAGGGCTGGCGGAAATAAAAACGTGTGCAGGCGCACCGGCTTCAATTTGCTTTGCTAATGTTGAAGATGAGGCAAAAGAGGCTTTAACTTTACTATCAGGTGATACTTGATTATATTGCTTAATAATCTCGCTGACGGCATTACTGGTACTAGCGGCTGCATAAACCAATACTTTTTCTGCTGCTGTAACAGGGTAGGTGAACAGAAAAAAAGCGATACCTAACAGGTACTGTTTCATAAATTTAACTTAATTTAATTGTGTTGACCGAAGCGTAACGGTAGCTAATATAAAGAGGATTGTTGCCATAATTATCAGGGGTAAAATGCTATATTTTAGTAAAGGAGTTTCTGCAAATAATAAGGCCGCTCTACAGTTATTTACCACTAATGAAAGTGGATTGTACTGAGCAACAGTTGCTAACCATTCAGGCATTTGTTTACTGGGTACTAATGCGGTGCTAGTAAATAATAGGGGCATATTTACTATATGTACAAAGGTTGCCATATTTTCTTGTGAGCGAGCTTTTAATGCAATCCAGCAAGAAAGGCTACAAAAGGCAATGCCGAATAACAGTAAACTTACTACCATGTGTAATAAAGGACCAATTGAAAACTTTAATTTTGCACCTAATGCCAGACCTAAAAGTAACACTAATAAGGCCTGAATGATTAGCCGCGATATATCGGCAGAAATTTTTCCAGCAGTAATCATAACCTTTGAGGCGGGTGTTGATAGAACTCTGCCTAAAAATTGGTTTTGCATATCTCTGATGAATTCTATACCTGATTGTGATGCACCAAACAAAACAGTCATTGAGCAGATACCTGGCACCAAAAAATCTAAATAGCGGATACCTTTTGGTAAGTCATTTAAAGTATATCGTTGAAATAAAAAACCAAAAAATAACATCCACATTAAGGGTTGTACTAAGGAAAAAGTTAATGCCACAGGCCGCCTTATAGTTTTTATCCATGTCCGTTTAAAAACGGCTAAAGCGATAGAAAAATGATGAGAATTCAACGGAATTTCCTTTGTCCTTTTTTATTTTTATTTTTATTTTTATTTTTATTTAGTGTAACTGGAGGCACAATAGTTTTCCCAGTTAATTTAAAATAAGCATTTTCAAGGCTAGGTTCTTCCCAGCGACATTCGATAACTGAATATTGATGTTCTTTAAAAGCCTTTAAAGCTAACCCTAATGTTTTAGCTTTGTTTAATTCAGAGCTTTGATTAATTTCTAACCTGGCCGATTGATCTTTAACCTGAATGGCTATCGTAGGAATAGTTTGCTGTAATAATTGTCTTAGACTTTCAGTCTTTTTTAAAATTGTTGTGGTTTTAATATGAAGCACTGGTTTGGCATGTGTTTGAATAATGTTAACTGCGGTATCATTTTTGATTAATTTGCCTTTATCAAGTAATAACACGCGAGAACAGTGTTTGCGGATATTTTTTAATTCATGAGTGATAAGAATGATGGTATTTCCTTGCTGTTGATACGCCTTAAGAAAACCCCAAAGAAAGGCTTTACCGTTTGGATCTAAAGCACTGCTTGGCTCATCAAGTAATAATAGTTTTGGTTGATGAAGAATACCTAGTGCAATATGTAAACGCTGAGCTTGTCCACCCGAATAACTATGGGTTCTCCTGCTAATAAAAGGGTTTAGTTCAAAGGTATTGATTAACTTATTAATTCTTTGTTTTGCTGTTTCACCAGATAAACCATAAAGGGCTGAAAAATAATGTAGTAATTCCATCCCTGTCATTTCTGGGTCTAATGCTCTGTCTTGGCTGATATAGCAGATTAATTTTTTTAGTTGTTCAGCGTTTTTTTGAGCATCTAACTGAAATATATTGATAGACCCTTGTTCTGGTTTTAAGCTTCCTGCAATGATCTTTAAAAGTGTGGATTTACCAGATCCATTTGTACCGACGATAGCTATAATCTCTTGCTCAACAATATTTAGATTAATTTCTTTAAGTGCAATGATACCCTTAGGGTAAACTTTGCTGATTTGTTGAAGGTTAGCTATGGTGATTGAGTGCATGTTTTTTATATCAGAACTACTCATTTATGACCACATTGTTGGGTTGCAGTTTTTTTTGCAACCCAACGCCTATTTTGCTTAAAGATGTTGGGTTAACGATAGAACTGTTAGTCCAGCCTACCCACTCATTATTTCACTATTAATTATCAGCACGAATAATCGTCCCAACATGCTCACCCCTTACGGCTGCTTTTATCAATTCAGGCTTGGTGCCATTAACGACCTGGAATGATTTTACCAATCTGGATGTTTTTAGAATGTCAGGTAATACTTCATCAAAAGGTAATGTTTCAAAATTACGTTCTTTCATTTCAGAAACAGTAATTTCTGGAATAAATTCCGCATCAGGGTTAGTTTTTGGATCTTTATCATATAAACCATCAACATCCTTAACCAATGTTACTGTTTTACACCCAAAACACTCAGCAAGAATTAAACAGCCAGCATCAGTTCTATGAGGGGGAATACGTCCGATACCTGGAGGATGCTCCCAAAGAGAGTAGGGCGGTACACCATTAAAAATCACCCCAGGTGCAGATCTGATGAATAAAGGTAATAAATGTCCAAAAATTTCAGGTGGAATAGCAACCACCCCGTAAGGTGAAAGCAATGCACCCAGCATATGTGCATTACCTAATGCGTCAGTCACAGAAATTTGTGCCAGTGCGCCAGTTGGTAAGCCTAAATCACAGCCAATAGAAAATACATGTTTGCTACGAAGACCACCACCAACACCAAGGATTAATTTTTCTTTTTCAAGTAGTTCACCTAATACCTTAACAACAGGATACGTCAGGTCTTTACCTTGGTCAATGATAGAACTTGAGCCAATTTTAATCACATGAGTCTCAGGAAGCATGCGTATTACAGGTGTTTCAACTTCAGTTGAAGCCATCACTTTTTTGTCTATTAGGCTTTCGCGCATCAGCACAGAATTGAGATGATGGCGTTTATCAGATTGATTAGTCATATTTTTTTGTAAGTTAACTTTAATACAATTTGGGTTCTATAATTCTTTTTTAGCTTAGAAATCCTAGAAATAATTAATTTGTTTGTTTGGTTTAATCAGCACTAATGATGGTTCCCACTTGTTCACCATTAAGTGCTTTTGTTATGTTGCCGGGAACCAAACCATTAATAATTTGAATGTCACGTCTAACTTCTGCATTTTTCATAAACTCAAGAACGGGAGGTTCTACAACGGAATCTGGTAAATCTAAAGCATTAAGTTCGTCTACTGTAATCTTAGGGATGAATGTAGCATGTTTATCCTTTTTTGGATCAGCAGTATATAAACCATTTTCATCTTTAATATAAATCATAGAACGAGTACCAAACATCTCACTAATTAAATAGGAACCACTGTCTGTTCGATGAGCCGGTAAGCGTCCAATTTCTGGGTTACGTTGCCAAAAAACATAAGGTGGCATACCAAAAAAGATAACGGCTTGACGTTCTGCAAGATATAAAGGTAGTTGAGGAAACTGGATAGGTTCAATAAAAGGAATGCCATGTTTAGCCATCATAAAATGGATCATACGAGCATTTTGCATACTAACAAAAGTACCCAGCACACTAAGAACACCTGTTGGCATACCTAAATCAATGCCCACACTGTATGCATGTCTAGCTCTGGTTCCTGCACCTGTACCAATAATCATTTTATGATGAGGCAAGTTTTCTACAATTTCATCTAAAATTGGTAAAACAGCAGCACGACCACGATCAATAATGCTTTGACCGCCAATTTTAATAACATTGGCATTGGGAAGCACTTTAAAAACGGGTTGTTCTGAAGTTTGGGATAAAAGTGATTTGTCGGTTAGGTTGCCATTAATTAAAGAGGCACCTAGTTCTGTTAGTAAATCGTCGTTACTCATGTTTATTTGTAGTTATAGTTGGAATATAAATCGAATAAATTTGACTATTAATAAAGTTAGTCGTGTAATTTATTTTTTTATTTCTAGGACTGAGGGTTTAATTGTATGGTAGTTTAATTGCGTTTAGCTCATAGGTTTCTTCTGTCTCCATTGCTAGATGTAAATCAGTGAATTTTTCTTTAGCTCTTAAAATAAGAGAATCAAGGATTTTAGTTTTTAGTTTTTGATCTATTGCCTGGCCTGCGATTCCATCGACATTTTTCCATGATTCAATAGAATCTATTGGCGCATGACTCACTAGCCAGCGAGAAGCAGTAATAGAAGGTAGTCTTTCGCCACCTTGTTTTTCCAGAGCATCAAACAGTAGGTTGCGGTTACTTTGCCCGCTTTTTTCCTTAAGTCCAAAATTATTTAATAGGCTGTGCATTTCTTTACGCATGATTGTTTTGGTGGAGATTTTGCTCCTTTTTACATTGCCGAGAATTAACAGGGATGAAGTTGGTACAGCTAATTTTTTTAGTTGGTTGAGCACATGTTCATGGTCGAGTTGATGCATGGCTCGAGAGCTAAAAAACACGGAAACGGAACCATTTTGTAGTGGCCAAATGGCGTTACCATCCATCTGAATTAGCCGAGGTCTGTTTTTTTGTTCTTTAAATCGTTGCCGATAGATCTCTAACATCCCGTTAGACAGGTCAATGCCAATATAAGGGATGGGTAAATCTTGTAGAAAATAGCCAATTTCACCCGTGCCAGCGCCTATTTCTAGAAACTGACCTTTTAGGTAAGGTTTGATCATTTGATTTACAGTGGCAGCAATTTTTTGAGCTGTTTTTTCACCTAGCCCGGTGCGTTTGTCGTAGATGTCGGCTTGATCGTCAAATTGCATTGGTTATTATTTTTGTTAGGAGCAAGTTGTAGCTTTTTAAACAAGCATAGTAGCAAAATTGATGCCAATAGGGAGTGGTCGCTATTTCAGAGGGTGTGATAAAAAGGAGGTAAATAAAGGGTGGGTTGGCTAACAGCTTTATTATTAAGCATATTTTTAGTAAAAGGGAGCTGGATTGCCAAAGAGACGACAGTCCAACCTACAATATTTTTATTAATTTTACTTAAACAACTGCTTGCGACTGGATCTTTTTACTACCTTTATAAAAAAATAAGGTGGCATATAACTTACTTTTTCGGGATAAATATATTTATATAACATAGTTATTTAACTTGATTTATTTTTCTTCTGATTTGTTGATTTAATCAAGTAGTATTTTCCAATTAACAAATGAGTCTGAAAGCCCCTTATATTCCAATTTTAAAAATCAGGCTTTTTTCTGTTCATTTATTTGTTTAAAAAGTTGCTTTTTAGCAAGGTTCATTTGATCAGTAAA
>JAKIVF010000075.1 GCA_021647145.1 Methylococcaceae bacterium
AGCGGCTTTTGTGCGGAGTTGAAGCTGGACGCAGGACGTACTGGGGCACTCTATTAATTCGCCCGAGCAGAATGGGTTTTTGGACATGGATGTCCTAAAAAGATATGTAGCGAGGATGGCGCGCTAGGCTTAAGAGAGGTTTTTGGTTGTTTTATTTTTATGATTCATAAATACATAGAAAGAATATTAAGAGCAAAAGTATATGATGTGGTGGTAGAAACCCCGTTAGATTATGCTAAGACATTATCTGCTCGAATGGGTAATGAAATATATTTGAAAAGAGAGGATTTGCAATCAGTCTTTTCATTTAAATTAAGAGGGGCTTATAACAAAATTGCTTCTTTAACTGAGGACGAGCGAAAAAAAGGGGTAATAGCTGCTTCAGCAGGTAATCATGCTCAAGGTGTTGCTTTATCTGCTAATAAGTTAGGTATAAATTCATTGATAGTTATGCCTACGACTACACCTGAAATTAAAGTTAAAGCTGTTCAAGCATGGGGAGCAAAAATAGTTTTGTTTGGCGACTCTTACGACGAAGCTTTAGCCCACGCAAAAGAAATAAAGCAGGATCAAGGACTTGTTTTTATACATCCTTACGATGATCCGGATGTGATTGCAGGACAGGGTACTATTGGAATGGAAATACTTCAACAGCGGACTGGCGTTATTGAAGCGATTTTTGTTCCTGTAGGAGGCGGCGGGTTAATTTCTGGTATTGCTGCATATGTTAAATTTGTTCGGCCTGAGATTAAGATTATTGGAGTAGAACCAGATGATGCAGATAGTTTAAATCAAGCTTTGGCTGCAAAAAGACGGATAACTATTAAGCAAGTTGGACTTTTTGCTGATGGGGTTGCTGTGAAGCAGGTTGGTAAAGAGCCTTTTAAGTTAGCTCTAAAATATGTTGATGACGTGATTACTGTCAGTACAGATGAAATTTGTGCTGCAATTAAGGATATTTTTGATGATACACGATCAGTTGCTGAACCAGCAGGAGCATTGGCTGTTGCTGGATTAAAAAACTATATTGAGAAGAATAAAAGTAAAGGACAAAGCCTAATAGCCATAGAAAGTGGCGCTAATGTTAATTTTGATAGATTACGCTATGTTGCAGAACGGACTTTAGTCGGCGAACATAAAGAAATTTTACTGGCAGTTACAGTGCCAGAGGTTCTTGGAAGTTTTTTGAAATTTTGTAAATCATTAGGTAAACGTAATATTACGGAGTTTAATTATCGTTATTTCGATAATAAAATGGCAAGAGTCTTTGTTGGAATAAGTTGTAGTGGAAAAAGATCTGATCGTGATGATTTGATTTTCCATATTGAAAATAAAGGTTTTTCGGTAATAGATTTGACGTTGAATGAGTTAGCTAAGGATCATGTGCGATATATGGTTGGAGGCCACCCACATCAATTTCTTGGAGAGATAGTTTATAGTATTCAATTCCCAGAAAGACCGGGCGCTTTATTAAAATTTTTATCTTCTTTGGGCGGGCGTTGGAACATAAGCATGTTTCATTATAGAAATCATGGTGCTGCATTTGGAAAAGTGTTGTTGGGTGTGCAAATGCCTCAATCTGAAAAGAGAGATTTTCAGCAAGGTCTTGACGAATTAGGTTTTGAGTATCAAGAAGAAACAAAAAACCCTGCATATAATATATTTCTAGGAGGTATGTAAACGGATAAAAAGTATCTCCCATTTACGCCGTCTCGTACCTTCGTCCTTGAACCGGAGGTTCAAGTGGAGGTTTCGTCAATAAATCAGGCTTCCCATCTAAAACGGGCTTGCACACCAATACAGAGTCTACTTCCTAGGTAAAAACAGGTTCAGGAAACACCCGGCACTAATCGAACGTTACAGGAGATACAATACATATTCTAGCTGGATTTTTGTATTTTTAAAGTATTTTCTATTTTATGACGTAAATTGGCTAACTGATTAATAATGTCTTTTTCTTCTGTTGCAGGGCTAGTCTTTGGTTCACGCAGATCATGTGTCAAATTTAATGCAGCCATTACAGCTATTCTATCTGCCCCTGTGACTTTTCCTGAGTCTCGTATTTTGCGCATTTGTTCATCAAGCTCTTGAGCTGATTGCATTAATGTTTCTTGTTCTTCTTCAGAGCAAACAACCTTATAATCTTTGCCTAAGATTTTGATAGAAACGGGTTGTTTTTTTGAGTTTCCACTCATGATCCATGTTCCATAGATTTTAAGCGAGTAATCATTGCTTCAACTCTAACTCTAGCTAAAGTAGTTTTTTCCAGTAGTTTAGCTTTTTCTTTTACCAGCTCATCTTGCTTGGTTTTTAAGCTGCTATTTTCATTTTCAACTGAGTGATATTTGTCAATGAGTATATCAAGCTTATTTTCCAGCTCTTTTAGTTCAGTTGATGTTTCTTTTGATAAATTGGACATAGCTTATATTTGAATGTAATTAAAACGACTTCTGATAACACTGATAGAAATAGTATTGCTATACAATCATTCTTGAATTTATTAATTTCAGTCATTATTATAATAATGGTAGCATAAGCAGTATATTTTTTTAGTTTTATCACAAAATTATGGCATATCAAGCAATTACTACAATTTTTCAAAGGAATGAAAGTGAATTAACCGCTTCTGAAGCGCATGGTTTGGCAGCAGGTATGTTATGTATTGAAAACGAGATTGAAGTCGCTAATTGGCTGGCAGAATTATTTTCTGAAGATGTTTTTCTTCTAGAAGAAGACAAAGCAATTTTAGAGGCATTATTTGAGCAGACGCGTAAATTATTGAATGAGGAAGATGATAGTTTTAAGTTTGACCTTTTTCTACCTAATGAAGATGGATTGATAAAAGAGCAACTTGAAGCAATTCGTTACTGGTGTGATGGGTTTTTATTTGGTGTAGGATATACTAGAACATCATCAAATTGGCCAGGTGAGACAGGCGAAATTATGAAAGATATCGTTGAATTTACTAAATTAGATACGGATGTAGAAGAGGAACTGGATGAACAAGAGATTGATGAACAGGAGTTTGCATTAATCGAGATTCAAGAGTATTTAAGAGTCGCAGTGATGATGGTAAGGGATCAATTTATTGTAGAAAATAGCCAACAAAAACATTAATAATATTTTTAGTATGAAGCAAAGTGAGTTTAAAAAACGTCGGCAATCTCTCATGCAACAAGTTGGTAAAGGTAATATCGCTTTAATAGCAAGTGCATTTAATCAAACACGTAATCGTGATGTTGAATTTCCATTTAGACAGGATAGTGATTTTTATTATTTAACTGGGTTTAATGAATCAAATTCTCTAGCGGTATTTATACCGGGGCGCGAACAAGGTGAATATATTTTATTTTGTCGGGAATTTGATGAAAAAAAAGCTTTATGGGAAGGTGCTCATGCTGGGCTTGAAGGAGCAACGAAACATTATGGCGCGGATGATTCATTTCCAATAACTGATATTGATGATATCTTACCAGGGATGCTGGAAAATAAAGCTAAGGTTTATTATCCTATGGGTCGGGATGGTGAGCTTGATCATCAAATATTAGAATGGATTACTCATCTTAAAAAACAGTCTAGAAATGGAGTTAGTGTACCAGGGGAGTTAGTTTCTCTTGAACATTTTTTGCATGAAATGCGCTTGTTTAAGAGTGCAGCAGAGCTTAAATTAATGAGAAGAGCTGCAGACGTTTCTTGTAATGCACATAAACGTGCAATGCAGCAATGTAAGCCTGGTTTTTATGAATATCAAGTGGAAGCAGAGTTACTGCATCAATTTGGAAGTGATGGGCTAAGATATGTTGCGTATCCATCTATTGTTGCAGGAGGGAAAAATGCTTGTGTATTACATTATATAGAAAATAAGGACAAATTAAAAAAAGGTGATTTGTTATTGATTGATGCCGGTGCTGAGTGTGATCATTATGCTTCAGATATTACTCGTACATTTCCTGTTTCGGGAAAATTTAATTCAGCTCAGCGACAACTTTATCAACTAGTTCTTGATGCTCAATATGCTGCAATTGAACAAATTAAACCTGGAGTTCCATGGAATAAAGCACATGAAGTTTCAGTAGAAGTGTTAACAAAAGGGTTAGTCAGATTAGGATTGTTAAAAGGTCGTGTATCAAAGCTAATTAAAGATGAAAAATATAAACAATTTTATATGCACCGAATTGGACACTGGTTGGGAATGGATGTTCATGATGTAGGGGATTATAAGCTTGATAATGAATGGCGTTTACTTGAGCCTGGTATGACGCTAACAATTGAACCGGGGTTATATATTCCTCCGAACTGTAAGAAAGTGGATGCTAAATGGAGAGGAATTGGTATTAGAATTGAAGATGATATATTGGTAACTAAAACAGGATATGAAGTTTTAACTGATGCACTTCCAAAAGAAATTGATGAAATTGAAAAATTAATGCAGGCAAACTAAATGCAGCATGACTATGATATTTTAATAGTAGGTGGTGGACTGGCGGGTAATTGCTTGGCACTTGCTCTGAAAGATACTGGTTTGCGCATGGCAATTATTGAAGCCAATACCAGAGAGCAATTACATGACTCTCCTGCCGGAGACAGAGCATTAGCTTTGTCAGCAGGTACGGTAAAGATGTTGCAAGCACTTAGTCTATGGAAAGGTATTGAGACTAAGGCTACTGCGATAAAAGATATTCATATCTCTGATCGTGGGCATTTTGGTAAAGCTCGATTGTCCTCAAAAAAACAAGGTGTTGAGGCATTAGGTTTTGTGATCAGCGCTAGAGATATTGAAACTCATGTTGCGGATAGAGTTGAGCAATCAGGTATAGAACAAATATCACCTGCATGGGTTGCTGGTTTAATGTCTGGCTTGGAATCGGTTAATGTCAATGTAAAGCAGGAGCAACAATCTCTGCATTTAACGGCTAAATTACTTATTGGTGCTGATGGGGGGCAATCTTCTGTACGTCGTTTATTGGATATTCCACAACAAGTGACAGAATATGGGCAAATGGCTTTAGTGACAACCATAAAATCATCTTTGCCTCATAAAAATGTGGCCTTTGAACGATTTACAGAATCAGGGCCATTGGCTATGTTGCCTATCAATACTGAAGAATGTTCGGTCGTTTGGACTCGTTCAACAGAAGATGCTGAAGAGCTGATGTCACTTTGTGAAGAAGACTTTATTCTACAGTTACAGAAATGTTTTGGTTATCCATTAGGTTTGTTAAGTTCAACAGCACCTCGGAGAGCTTTTCCATTAAGCCTTATCCGTGCGGAAAAAATGGTTTTAGGGCGAGTAGGTATTATTGGAAATGCTGCTCATCAGCTACATCCAGTTGCTGGGCAGGGGTTTAATTTAGGTATGCGAGATGTTGTTCAACTAGCAGAAATGATCATCAAGCAGCAGAAAAAGAATGCAGATATAGGTGAGCCTGCCTTTTTAGAAACCTATGCAAAAATAAGACAAAAAGATCATGACCAAACAATAGGTTTTACTGATAATCTAGTTAAAATATTTTCCTCGGATTGGTTTCCTTTAGCAGCAGCCAGAAGTGTAAGTTTAGCCGTGATGGATCATATCCCTATTGCTAAATCGTTATTAGCGAAACATGCAATGGGACTATCAGGGCGATTACCACGAGTTGGAAGTAGACAATAATAAAGTAAATGGACGAAATGGAAGAGCGGTTTGAGGTTGTGATAGTTGGCGGTGGTATAGTAGGAGCGACAGCCGCGTGTGCTTTAGGTTATGCTGGTGTTAAAGTTGCGCTATTGGATGTATTTAACCCACAACGGCAATGGACAGATGGCTCAGTTGATCTTAGGGTTTCAGCACTAACCAAAGCATCTCAGAATATTTTAGAGGTCTTGGGGGTATGGGATGGAATGGTGCAACATGGAGTTTGTGCATATAAAGATATGCGAGTATGGGATGCAAAGGTTGACGGCATGTTGCATTTTGATTGTGCGGATACAGAATTTAATGAATTAGGTCATATTGTAGAAAATCGTGTGATTGTTTCTTCCTTGTGGGATAAATTGGAAACCTTATCGTCGGTTACGTGTATCAGTGATGCCAAAGTATCGCGAATGGATAAGATAGAAAAAGGCTATAGGCTAGTATTGCAAGATGGAAGGCGAGTGGATGTTGATTTAGTTATTGCAGCAGATGGACGTGATTCAAGCTTGCGATCTATGGTTGGTATTGATGTAACGGGCTGGCCTTACCACCAGGATGGTTTAGTAGCCACGATAACGACAGGAAAAAGTCATGAATTTACTGCATGGCAACGATTTTTGGATGAAGGGCCGCTTGCATTCCTGCCACTTAGAACAGGACAATGTTCTATAGTATGGACATTAAAAACAGAAACAGCAAAAGACTATTTGCGGCTAAGTGATAAAGAATTTTTAGAAAAATTGGAGCAAGCCTCATCTGGTATTTTGGGGGATATGTTAAAAACAGGACCAAGAGCTGCGTTTCCTTTGCGATTCCAATATGCCAATAGGTATACTGATGAATGTTTTGCTTTAATGGGGGACGCTGCACATGCGATGCATCCTTTAGCAGGGCAAGGTGCAAATGCAGGGTTGTTGGATGCTGCTGCTTTAGCTGAACTAGTTATAAAGTCAAAACAAGCAGGACGCCCCTTGTTTAGTACAAAAATTTTAAGGCAATATGAGCGTTGGCGTAAGGGTGATAATTTATTGATGATGTCGAGTATGGATATTATAAATAAAACCTTTTCAGCAACTGCATTGCCTGTTGTATCGCTGCGATCTACAGGAATGAATATAATAAATAAAACACCGCTAGTAAAAAGCTTGTTCAATAATCATGCGATGGGCTTAAGAAATGATTTGCCTCTGTTGGCAAATCACCAGTGTTGTTGGTAGAGGGTGCTTTAAGCCCTTGTTCTTTTAAAGTGTTTGATTTGAACTATTAATAAAGAGGAAAGAGGCTATGGCAGAAATATTATTTATTTTGGTTACTGTGTATGCTGTTTACGTGGTGCAAAGTGTTATTACAAGCAATAAAACAAAACAAGCGGAAAAAAATCCAGCTAAAAAAACACAAGAAAAAGCTAAAGTTGTTGATAATACAAAAAATAGTGTAACTGATAAAGAAAAACCAGTTGTTAAAAAAGATTCTGTTCAAAGAAAAAAAGCAAAAAAAGAAGTTGGAAAAAAAGAAAAAATAGCTGAAAAAAATACAAAAATGCCCGCTGGAAAATTGCGAGACCCAGTAACAGGTGAAGAAGCAACAATAGCAAGTAGCTATCGAATGCTTAGACGCTGGATAAAAGAAGCACTGGTCAAAGAAGGGTTGGTCGATAAAATTTATAAAACAAACGAGCTGGATGATGCGGCTGTAGAGAAAATAAATATAGCAATAGGTAAGCTTAAGAAAATAGAAAAATACCAGTAGAAACTATCTGGTGGGTGCTACGTTTAAAAGATAGAATTCTTGGTAAGCTATACTCATGAAATGAATCTGGTGAAGAGTTAGTTCTTTGTTATTTCGGAATTCAAATGGAGAGAAAGCTTTAAAGAATTGGTTCTATTTAGCACAAGGCTATTTTTTGTTTTGATTGGATAAAAGAGACCCTATAAAATAGGGTCTCTAGTTCGTGCTTATGTGTTTTGCATTGTTTTCTTACCAGTATTTTGCTTGGAACCGTCAGGGTCATCCATACAACCGGTTAAACCAATAATCATTAAAGTCATCGCTAATACAGTGATTGCTTTTTTCATTTTTCCTCCAAAAGTTTTTATAATTATGTGTGCTTTTTATTAAAACACATAATATTTATAACATGAGATTTAAACAGATACAATAGGCGGGATAAAGGAGGAGGGCTGGGGAGAGTGTAGTTTTTCCTAATCCCCTTATTTTTTTAAGGGTGTATGCCTTGTAGGTACTCAGGTTTAGATGTTCAGATTCTTGCGCTTTACTTTTTTTCAAAATATAATTTTTTTTGAAAAAAGTAAAAAATAGAGGCCTTGAGAAACAAAGCCTCTATCTTAATTCATAGTCTACTTACAACTGAATAGAAGAAGTTGAACTAGAAACGTTTTGTTTTGAACCATCTGGATCATCCATGCAGCCAGTTAAACCAACAATCATTAAAGTCATCGCTAATACAGAAAGTACTTTTTTCATTATTTCCTCCAAAGGTTTTTATAATTATGTTTGTGCTTCATAACATTTGCACGGGTACTTTATACCATGTGTTTTTTATAGATGCAACAGCAAAATAACCTATAAAAAATTAATGTTTTTAGGGATATTTATATCAATAGTCTTGTTGTTCCATGTTGCATTCCCTATGGTAGTCCATTCTCCGGAAAGATTTGATTTAAGAAGATCATGAACCCAGTAAGAAGGTGCGGAAATTTTTTTTAATTTTATATTAAAAATTGTTGTGTTTAAGTCAAGCTCAGTTTTAATTCCCCAAAAAGCTGTCGTTTTCATGATGAATTTAGACAGCCTCCAATTGTCAATTTTAGGAGTTACTGCAATATTAGCCCACATGGAATGTACGCGACCCCAGTTTGGTGATGCAAGCCGGCCTTCAGAAGTAACAAAGGGAAGCCATTTTTCTTTGCCTAGGTTATCTGTATAAGTGATAGCAATCAGGTGGTTGTAACCTTCGAAATGATCATGTAAATAAAGAGCATGTGGTGTTATTCCAATGAATGTACTTGAATAATGAGTGAGTGTATTACTTACTTGGGATAAAAAGGTAGAAACTACTGTAGATTTGGTATCTATATCAAGCCTATAAATTATTCCGTAAAAAATACTGCAATTAAGTTGAAGAAATAGTAATAGAACAAAAATTTTACTAATCCGGTGCGTATTACGTCTGGCTATTTTTGGTGATTCTGGGGTGAAAATTTGATCATATAAGGAAAGGGTGTTGGTTGGTTCAATCAAAGTATCACAGTTTTCATCACATGAAATTCTAGTACGTGAATCTGCAATTTTTCTATATATTTTGCTGGCAAGGTGAAAAATCCCTGGTAGCTTAAGAATAAAACCAATAGGCGATAAATAACGCATGTGTATAAGTATTTGGGCATAGGTGTTAACGCCTGAAAATAACGTGTTATTCTGGTCTAAAGCATACAAGTCGGTTAGAAGTGTTGATTGAGATGTGTTATTGAGTGCAGGGTAATTAGAAGCATGAGCTTGCGCACTTTTAAAATCAATACGGTTGAAAATATCAAAGTGGTTAATGGTAAGAATAGTTCGGCAACATAAGGGGCATAGTTCGTCATAAAATACAATAAGAGAAGGTGGTTTTCTTGTGAGATAAGAAGCCGTTTGCCTATACCAAGAAAATGGCACCATCAAACAATAAAAAATAAGCATTCCAATGCCGAAAGGGTAAATATTAAGGGTAAGGGTTATCCCTAAATGTAAACTGGCACCAATAATAAAAAAGATAGGTCGTAGATAACGAAAATGAAAGAAGAAGATAAATGTAAACTGAAAAACTAATATTAAATAACCAATGGTTTTTTGTAATACTTCATTATTAAGCAACCATGTCATGTTAATTGGTGATACATAATACGGTATTGACGCAGGAAGCCAGGCGCCTAATCCATTTCTCCAGTGTTCGGCAAACATTTTATGTAAAGCTGAATCAAAATATAGAAAACCTAAGCAAATGATAACGGGAAGATAATAGCTAAGAATGGAAACTTCTTGTTTATGGTGTGAAGAATAATGTTTGAAAGGGTTCTGGAATTTGATTTTTAAGTTATCGATAGAAAAGGCTTTTTCGGTGGGCATAAAAATCATCAATAAATTTGCCCCAATCATAAATAAATCAAAACCACCATCAAAGTCCCGTTGCATGGGAGTGAAATTTACAAAAAGTATCCAGAAGATATAATTTATAATGATCGATTGCTGGCTACGGTAGCCGACAGTTACAAAGCCGGCGATAATTGCCCAGAGACAAAGAAAAAATGGGAGCATTGGAAATTCAATATCCAAATAAGGGATGGGATCAAAAATCAAATGATTGAAATAAAGTAGAAAAAATATTTCCTGGAGTGTGACAAGACCAAAAAATAAACGGAAAAGTCCTATGCCGGTAGCAGGTACCTTGGTGTGATATAAAAGTGATATTTTTGAGTGGAGAAATTTATACATTTGTTGGAAGAAAAGTTGATTTGAAAAAACATATAAATTATAAGGTATATTTGTATGTGAGGTGTTCTAAAAAACCACCCTGGGAAGTCTAAACTCATCCACTATAGACTGGGAAGCCCTTTAGTTGTATTAAGAAGAAATAACACGCCCACCGTGCCTTTTTCTCCATCTTAGATCTTGTTGCTATGGTCACATAGCCTACTATGAATCCTTCGTAACAAAATCCAAGACGAACAAAAATTCTACGCAAAATGGGTGAGTTATTTATTTCCAGCAGCCTAAACTATTGAAAGTTATTATGTGTAGCAAAGCTTAATTGGTGCTTTATGATGCTGTTTTTAATGCAAAAGCTTTTTCTTAAAATAAAAAAGCCGTATCAGGTAAACCTGATACGGCTTTCATTATGCAATAATAGCTTAGAGCCATCAGAAAATAACTTCCGAAACTGCCCTGCTTATAACGTAAAATGTATGCTATGCAGTTTAGATTATTATTCTATTTCCCAAAGCTTGAGAATAAAAAAAGCCTAATTTCAGTTTCGGAAGCTATTTTTGCTGACTCCTATACTAAATGCTCAGTCGTCTTCGTTATGTTCTGCAAAAACCCATTTTACGAAGAAATAACCAGCCGCAATAACAACTACTGCAATAGCCATGCCCGCTGGCTCTTTTAACATCTCTACTACGTCTAAGATCGCTCCCATATGAGTATCCTACCTTTTTTTGTTGTGAATAAATAAACTGCCATGTCTCTGGCATTCGAAGGTTATATGTTACTTTAGACGACGCTAAAGTCAAGTTAAAAGTGAGATTGTTACAATGATTATATAAAAGCAATGCTTTTGGTATAATTCTATTTTATTTTAAAATCTTTTTAAAAATTCCTGTTGTAAGTTGAGGTATCTTGTTGATTAATATAAATTTATTGGAGTTTTCATACAGTGACGACGGTTTCCATCTTTCTATACCTCAGCTCACCATAAACGAGGCAGAAAAAATAGCTATTATTGGCCCGAGTGGTTCAGGAAAAACTTCATTATTGAAACTTATTTCAGGAATTCTTCTTCCTCAAAAAGGTAAAGTTTCAATCGATGATGTTGTAATTAATCAGTTTTCAGATTCGGATAGGAGAGATTATCGAATAGCAAACATTGGTTTTATTTTTCAAGACTTTGAATTGCTTGATTACCTCAATACGGAAGATAATATTTTTCACCCCTACCGAATTACGAGAGCTTTAAAACTTGATGCTGAGGTAAGGTCAAGAGCGAATAGTCTTGCACAGGAAATGGGGATTCAGGGTAAAATGAGCCGTTTTACTCATACCCTGTCACAGGGTGAAAAACAGCGAGTAGCCATTTGTAGAGCCATGTTACCAAAACCAAAGTTAATTCTTGCTGATGAAGCAACAGGAAATTTAGATCCAACTAATAAAACTAAAATTCTTGATGCACTATTTCGTAGTGTGGATAAAAGTAAGGCAACGTTAATTGCTGTGACACATGACCATGAATTATTAAATCGTTTTGATCGAGTTATTGATTTTAAAGACTACTGCCTTCAAGATGTTGCATGATGGATAGCCTATATCTCGCTTGGCGATACATTGTTTTTAACCGAAAAAAAACAATAACGCTTATTACTTGTATCAGTCTGGTTATTTTTCTTCCTTTTGCATTAAAATCATTGCTTAATGAAAGTGAGCGTCAGTTGATGTCCAGAGCCACGACAACGCCTTTACTTGTTGGCGCAAAAGGAAACTCATTAGATTTAGTGATGAATTCTTTATACTTTTCAAAGGAAAAACCTGACTTTATCAGCATGAAATCAGTTGATAAAATTATTGATTCAGGATTAGCTTTGCCAATACCTTTATACATACGATTTCAAGCAAGAGAACACCCAATTATTGGAACATCATTAGACTATTTTGAATTTCGAAATTATAAAATAAAGTGGGGTAGAGCCTTTGCAATGTTAGGTGAATGTGTGGTTGGGGCTGAATTAGCAACTCACTTAAATTTAAAAGTAGGTGATAATCTACTCTCTTCCCCGGAAAATTTATTTGATTTAGCAGGAGTATACCCACTAAAAATGACGATCAGTGGAATTTTAGATAAAACTAATTCTACTGATGATAGTGCTGTTTTTGTTGATTTGAAAACAGCCTGGGTTATACAAGGTCTTGGGCATGGGCATCAAGATGTAAAGAAAATAGAAGATTCTAGTGTTGTCTTAAGTCAATCTAAAAACCTTGTCACCACATCTTCAAAAATTAAGCAATATACAGAGATTAATATAGAAAATCTTGAGTCTTTTCATTTTCATGGTGACCCTTCTATCTATCCGCTTACTGCTATTATTGCTGTACCTCAAGATGAAAAGTCAGCTACAATCTTGAGGGGTCGGTATTTATCAGAACAGCAGGATCAACAAATAGTCAGACCTAAAAAGATCATTGAAGATTTATTGGGGAATATATTTCGAATAAAAGACTTTATTGATGCGATTGTTTTGATAGTCGCTATTGCTATGATATTGGCCATATTTTTGGTTTTTAGTTTATCTTTTCGTTTGCGACAAAAGGAGATAAATACTATTTTTCATTTAGGGTGTAATAGAGCTACAGTTTTTCAGTTAATTTCTGCTGAAATATTGATCATTATTCTTGCTAGTGGTGTATTATGTTTTTTATCACTTCAAATATTGCAACATTTTCAGGACAGAGTTGTCCATACACTATTTATTTCATAAAAAATGTAAAATGATTAAATCAATAGCATACCCTTTACATGTAATATTCTTGGCTTTTTCTGTGTTATTTGTTCCAGATAGTGAGGCAGAAGAGGGGGTGTTAAATGTTTCCACAGTAAATTATCCGCTTAAATTTTTTGCTGAAAGTATTGCAGGAAAACATGCGAAAGTAAGCTTGCCAATGCCAACAGATATTGACCCTGCATTTTGGTCTCCAAATGCTGAAGACGTTATAAACTTGCAAAAGGCTGATATGATTCTTTTGAATGGAGCAAATTATGCAAAATGGTTGCCTAAAGTATCCTTACCTTTATCTAAATTAGTCAACACATCAACTAAGTTTCGTGATCAATATATCCCAATAGAATCAGGAGTGAAACACAATCATGGTGCAAGAGGAGAGCATTCACATACAGGAACAGCGTTTACAACATGGCTAGATTTTTCATTTGCAGCGGAGCAAGCAGAAGCTACTTTTAATGCTTTATCTAAAAAAACACCTAAATTTAAAGAAACCTATGTAAAAAACTTTATACCTATACAAGAATCTTTGCTTGCATTTGATACAGAATTAACTCAAATAGGAAGTGTATTAAATGGAATGGCTTTGATTGGTTCTCATCCAGTTTATCAATACTTAAAAAAGCGCTATCATTTGAATCTTCAAAGTGTACATTGGGAACCGGAAGAAGCTCCCAGTGAAGAGCAATGGAAAGCGTTAAAACAATTACTTAAAGCCCATCCTGCGAAATGGATGTTATGGGAAGGTAATCCAAAAAAAGAAACAGTTATAAAGCTGGAAGCTTTAGGTCTACAAAGTCTAGTCTTTACCCCAAGTGCGAATGTTCCTGAAAAGGGTGATTTTCTTAGTGAGATGAAAGGCAATATAGAAAGATTAAAAATTATTATTAATAATAGCAAGCCAATTCTTTGATTGCTATTTATTAGGAATGGGAAATTAATAAGGTAGAAGTTGATTTTTTTCCATTCCTAAAACCAAATAGAGGACTTTGTTCTAACATAGAGAGGATAAGAGATATGAAGATACAAAAAAAAAGTGTGTTCAGTTTTATTTTTTTCTTATTATCAACTACGGTCCAAGCAGATCATTTTCCAGTTGGGTCTGACGTGTTAGCGAATTGCCATGGTTTTTTTACAAAAGGTAAAATCAAAAGGCTTCATAAAGAACGCTATGTTGTGCACTTTTATAAGGATGCACGCCCAGTTCACTGTATTCCCTTTGCGTGGGATAGCATGTTTCTCGTGCCATATAAACCGATTGATCAATATACAGGAAAGGTAAGTTCTGGCGAAGGAGTTTTTGGTGGATCAACAGAAAAAGTTCTTAAGGTTGGGGATAAACTAAAAATATTTTATAAAGCCTCTGAGAGAGGTAGTCTTTTTGATAAGAAATACACAGTAGAATCTGTTATTAAAGAAATTAATGTTAACGGCGCAGGGCAATTAGAAACTATAGGCGGCGAAGAAAAAGCACAACGAACCTTCCAAAGATGGGTTGGAACAAACTACGTAACACTGGATTTTTCTAGTGCCTTAGTAGCTGACAGGTTGACAATTTTGAAAGCTGAAAAGCAATAAATTAAGTGTGCTAAAGGAAAAAAGATGACCATAAAAAGTCTAAGATATTTGTGAACTTACCTATGAGTAGTTTCTAAACTTAGTTTGCTTCATTTCATCAATCTTCTCATCAAAAAATATTAACAGTCGTTATTCACCAAGCTTAAGAAGCACACCTTCAACCTTTGTCTGCGACATACCTGGTCGAATACTAATTTTTAGTTTTACAGTATTTTTTTGAATAATCTCCTGGATTGCTTCTTGATTTTTAGTTTTAAAAAGATCCAGGTCAAGAATTTCGGCTTTTATATTGCCTGAGATATAAAGTGCTGTAGATCCCATACCAAAGATGCCGTTATCACGGTCAACAATTTTTAACCCCCCCCTGTTTATAATGTATTTTACTTTAGGACAGGCTCTTTCTTTAAATTCATTCCAGTCTTCCTGACCGAAGTCAAAACACTCTTTACGAATAAGGATAATAACTTCCTCAGTTACTTCTACTTCATGTGCTTCTACTGCAGTAGAAAGGAATTTAGAGTCAAAATTGCCATAAGTACTAGCTGCTTCAGAGTCACGGGATGTTGGAGCTACCGAGTCTTGAATATGCTCTTTTTTTGGTACAAAGGGTTTTTGTTGAAGTTCTTGTGTAGTAGAAGAAGGGTGAGACTGTTTTTCCGGTACTGTGTTCTTTCTTACACACAATTGGACAATTTGTTCGTTGTTAAAACCCTGTTCTAAATAATATGTTACATCTTCTCGTACACAGGCAGCATATGATTTTGGTAAAAATAACATACTAAGTAAAAAAATTGATTTTAATAATGTTATTCCTGGTACCAATACGAAATTATTTAAGGTAGTTTTCATCTGCATAATCAATTGTTCTAAGAAATTGACAAATATTTTTAAAGTATAAAATATGATAACGTGCAATAAACAATATAGCACAAGATTTCAGTTTATATTCAAAGAGTAGTGAAGAACAAGTTGCTCAAAATAAGTGTTTTTCATTATTACTAACTAGACCAAAACCCAAAACCCAAAACCCAAAACCCAAAACCCAGAAAATAAAAAGGCGGATTTCTTGAAAAATACCACTTGTAAGAATTGATTTACTGACTATATTTTAACTAGCAATTATTTTAAACATAGTATGTTAGAGAATAATTATAAAGTAAATTATGATATGGGTAAAAAAATGAGAAATAAACTAAAAAATGTATTAATGCTTTCTTCTCTATTGGCTTCTTCCTCACTATATGCTGACTTTAATAACACTCTTTATGGTGATTTTCGGTTTTCTGCCGGATACATAGATAGAAATAGCACAGGAACGGATGGGCTTACCGCAAATAATAATGCTTCAAGGATAGGTATTAAAGGCTCTGTTGGTGGAACTGATTTAAAGGCAATTTATCATTTACAAGCAGGTTCAAAAAATGATGGGGCGGGTGCTGGAGCAGCAGCAGGAAATAATACTTCTTTTACCGCACGTTTTTATTTTGCTGGATTAAAAAGTTCAACATACGGTAGTCTTATTTATGGCAGACATTCTACTGCTTATAAGATGTCTGGGTTACGTGTAGATCCTTTTTATGACACCTCAGCTGGGCTAGGGAATGGGGGGGCAACTTATGGTCTGTCAGGCATGACAAATGGCTTTACAAACAACGCAATTGCTTATATTAGTCCAACTATTTTTGGGGGGGGTTCTGCAAATGCTGCTATCTATATAGATGATTCTAACGCAAATAGACATGACGTTAACTTTGGTGTTCAATATGCTGCGGATGGTATTACGGTAGGAGTGCAACAGGCCATTATAGGTAACGGTTCTAAGACAAGCAATAGCTCTGGAATTGCAAATACAGCAGGTATTGATTCTTCTACTCGTCTTTATGCTGGGTATAAAACAGATACTTGGAGCTTAACGGGGTCTTATGAGTTCCAAATTGCTGATGATTTATTTGGTACTGATACTAATCATTTGTATTTAGCGGGTACCTATAGAGTACTGGAGAAAACCAAGCTTGCTGTTTCTGTAGGCCATGTAGATGATGGTCCATTTGAAGGCGTAGGTTGGCAAGCAGGTATTTTTTATAATATTTTACCTAAAACTGAATTATACGCTTTATATAGTGGTACTTATTTAGAGGATGATTTTAAAGGTGATTCTAATGTTGCGATGGTTGGAGTAAGTCATAAATTCGCACTTTCTCATTAGGTCTGATTAGTACGGCATAAAATGCCGTAGCAAGTATTGGAATGTTTCTAAGGTTAAGGCTCTTGGTTTTTAGAGATTATGAGTAATGAGTGTTTATAAAAAAACAGATATCCTTTTAAAAAACCAATATTTACAATTTGGTGAGGGTGTATTGAAGCAAGTTTTAAGTGGTAAAACCATTGAGCTTTATCGTTATATGAGTGTGTTTTAGCGCACAGAATAACAAAGAAAGATTAAAATAACTTTATCTTATAAGAGTTTGCTAATACAATTATTTTGAAGATGAAGTTTAGTGCTTTTATAGGTAACTCATCTGGTTTTATTTTATTAATTATATTTCAGGAGGTTATGATGAAACCAATGAATGTTATGACAGGTGTTCTCCTATTTTTCACAGTAGGTGTTTCTCAAGCGGAAATGGAATTGTCTAGCTTGGTTCAATGGGAAGAATCACAAAATGGACAGATAGCAATGAGATCTGTATCTGACAATGACATAATCAATGACATTAACTCAATGGATGCAACTGCTGCTGGACATGAGCAATTCTCAAGCTTAGTTCAATGGGAAGAATCTCAATATGCTCAGCCATATTTATTGGCAAGCCAATCTGACGAAAGTATTGTTGCAAATATTAATGCTATGGGGGCTACTGCAGCTGGACAAAGTGAAATGTCTAGCTTGATTCAATGGGAAGAATCATTCTAAATTGATGTTTTTTACGATGGAGCTGGAATAATTAATATTCCAGCTTTTTTTTGTTTAATTAAATGATTTTTACAAAACTAACACACTATTTATAAACTTGGACTCATACGTTGCCAATACGGTTGCGCGTGCCGGTATCTACGTTCTGCCTTCTTTCTGCGTTAGTCAGGATATATTTAATAAGACTTGCTCGATTATTTTGGGCCCCAGTTGGGGCAGAGTGCCTGTCCAAATGTAAAAAAAAGAAGGTTAATAGTAAAATATTTCCTGATTACCCACAAGCTTCCGCCGAATCAGTAGATGACTTTGTAAGGTATTGAAAAATAATAAATATCTATTAATGAAAATTTAACTTAAACTTTTAACTTTGATCAGGTTAAAAAATAACCATTATTTTTCATAAGATTACATTTAGCTTT
>JAKIVF010000208.1 GCA_021647145.1 Methylococcaceae bacterium
ATACCGCGAAGCGGGTAATGGAGTTGCCTGGGAATTAATGGAGCGCGCGACTAATAATGCAGATCTTAATAAAGCATTAACGATAGCCAATAAAACTGAACCATACATTCGAGACGAAAAAGATTATTATATTTTAGATACTAAAGTACGAATCTTATTAAAACTAAAAAAAGAAGCCGAAGCTTTTGAAATCGTCAAAGATGTCTTAAGTGAAAACCCTGATTTTGGGGACTTCCAAAATTTTTATGACAATAAAAATTACAAAACCTGGCTTAAATCAAAATTGTAACTCCCCGTTGATTAAACGACTCAATTAAAAGGAAATTTTTATGCGAAATTCTACCCTTGTTCTTGCATTATCACTCACTTCAGCAATAAGTACATCTTCTGTTTCTGCTTCTTGTACTTATAAAGAAGCGCAAACCAAGCTAGTTGAATTTAACAATATGATGCAAGTTTATAACCGTCAATTCATTGCTGAAATGGAAAGCTCAGGAGATACTTCACCTGCACTAGAGCAAAAAAGAACGGCAATGGCTGAAGAATCTGCTGCTGTTGGCATATTGCTAAGTGAAGAATATGAAAAGAATCCTAATATCCAATATCCAGATAATGTTAATCCTGAAATCTGTAAGCAATATGATTCTTTAATGACTAAGTATGCTCCTGAATCCTACCAAATAGCTCCTGTAGACGTTAAAGCCCAATCTGTCAGTGATAACTGCTCTTCCACTATTTTATGGGAGCGGTATGGTAAGGCGATCCAAAAACAGCAAGCTTTAGTCTCTGAAGGTAAAATCACAAAAGATGAAGTTTCTTCTTATATGAAATTATCTACGGAGATTGGTCAATATTCAACCACAGATTTATCGAAAGCCTGTGGTGCACTCACTCAGTTTGAGAAAAAACTAGCAATTGTTGAATAGCTGGTCTGAAAATAAGCTATATATTGTCTTTCCTCCTACATAAGAAATAGTGCTAATGGATAGGAATGGGTAGGAATTTTAATGCCCTTTCCCGCTTGTAGCAAGAATTTTAAGGACAAAATGGATAAAAAGCTAACTGGGAAATGGATGTCGGGATCGTGACAGGCATTAAAAACACCTATATGATGCACTCTCAGTGCAATAAACCGAATTCTGAGAGCAAAAGGCAATAGGTTCCCTATACCGGTTCCATCAAGTTTTTGGAACAGCACTTAAAAATTGAATCGTCTAGAGTTACCAATTTACGGTTTGATCATATTCAAATTCTGGTACCAGTTCAGCTTGTTGCTCCGATTCCTGAAGAGGCGTTTGATCAAAATCCGTATCCCATTCCACTGGCGATGCGCGGGAAGACGCGATTAAAGGCGGTGTGGTGGGTTCGCCGATGTGGTTGAGGACACGGTGAATGGGAACGACCTCAGTGATAAACGCAATGATTTCCATTTCACCGCCACATTGAGGGCACACCAGCGGAAGGATTTCATAGATGCGAGCTAAAGAAGGCAAACAAATCTACAGCCACAGAATGTCCGTGGTAGAACCCGTGTTTGGGAATATCACCAGTAATAAAAGGCTCAAGCGATTTAGCTTAAGAAGCAAAACCAAAGTGAATACACAATGGAAGCTGTTCTGTTTAATACAGAATATCGAGAAACTGGCCAATTATGGGCAGATAGCCGCATAAAGGAAGCGACATAGGAGCTAAAGATCCACGAAAAACAGAATAAAGCAGTCTACAGGCCAGATATATAAAGCAAGAAAAGGAAAAGGTAGATGTTAGATAAAAAGGTGGGCATAATGTTGAAAATTAAAAAAAATACTGAGTGGCTTGGTTGAACTGTTATTTATGGGTTTTTCTACAGCTTCGTTATGCATAAAGGTATCTGATTACCCATGAGCCTCAGCTAAATGAGAATAGAGTCTTTGCAGCTCTCTATAGACCTCGCCATTCCCGAAGTCTTTTATCGGGAATCTATTATTGTTTTTTAGATTCCTGCTAAGAGAATGCAGGAATGACGGGGGTGTTTAGTAGGGTGCTTTTAAAGTGGCTGAGACTCATGGGTAATCAGGTAAAGGTATAAGATGACAGAAAGAGTCAACTGTATAAACAAAAATTGTAATAATTCTATTTTGCCAGAAACCGCAAAAAAAACTAATGGATTTTGTATGCCTTGTGTTCAACATAAAGCGAGAGAAGAGCGTCAGAAATATATTAAAGAAAACTGTAAAGATATTGACCCATTTTTAGGGGTTACTGATTTAGTGGAAATAATAAGGCTACACCATGTTAAAAGAACACATGACCCATTAATAAAATATATTCCATTTCAAGGGAGTCTTGAAGAAGTCTATAACAATCTTACTGAAAAAGATGAAGTTCGTTTAATTGATATGTCTATCAAAGAAGCAGAAAAAGGCAACCTGAATTATATTGAAAGTATATGCCTTGAACTTGCGGCATTTAGATCAAGTGATTTATCAAAACTACATAAATTTATGTTGCTTAATAATTTGTACTATCCTGGTATGCTTTTTAAAGATGCTAATTTGGAAGTCATTAAAAATCTTTTAAATCGAGTAAATGAAAATGCAGAAAATCTAGACGATATATTATTAGCACTTGCTTGGTCGGGGAACAAAGATGTCATTTCGATGTTTTCCTCTTGGATGAAGGAATCACCAATATTCTCAAGCCAATTATATATCCCTCCTTATAATTATTCAAAAGAGGCTGGTTGGGAACTTTTATCTACATCAAAAGTTAAAAAGCTATATTTAGATAAATGTTATCCTTTATTGGCAGAGAAAAAAAACACATTAAATGATAACTTGAGTAGCTGCACATTATCAGAAAATAAATGCGAATGGTGTGGTAATAATTTAACTAACTTACTAGAGTTAAACCTATCTGAACGCACATAGTATTTTCCAATTAACAAATGAGTCTGAAAGCCCCTTATATTCCAATTTTAAAAATCAGGCTTTTTTCTGTTCATTTATTTGTTTAAAAAGTTGCTTTTTAGCAAGGTTCATTTGATCAGTAAAT
>JAKIVF010000076.1 GCA_021647145.1 Methylococcaceae bacterium
CGCCAAGGGACAACGGAATCAAATAAGGAAACTTTTGCAGATAAAAAGGATAAGCCAACGCCGGCAAAAGAAAAACAAAATTCATCAATGGATAAGCCAAAGACCGAGGCTACAATGATGCCAGAACAAAAGTCTTCAAATAATCAAACTGATTCAGCGAAAACTGAGGCTGTTTCAGATAAAGTTAAACCTTAAGCGAGAGAAGATAGTATGAAAAAAATCATTTATTTTCTGGTTGCTTTAAGTATTGCTATTCTTGCGGCCTATTTTGTTAATAATTGGATATCGCAATATGATAACCCTGGTTATGTCCTGATGGGGCTTGGTCATTGGTCATTAGAAACATCGCTACTTGTTTTTCTAGTTGCAATGGCTATTGGTTTTCTTCTTCTTTATACTTTTTTTAGACTTTTAGGTGTGTTATTACGCTTACCAGGAAAAATTAAAAGTAAAGGCAAGAACGTTAAATTTAATCGTTCTCAAGAAGCCTTAATATCTGGTCTGGTAGATTCTGCCGAAGGTAATTGGGAAAAGGCAGAAAAAACCTTGATTAAACATGCTTCAAATAGTGGAGCACCTTTACTTCATTATTTAACGGCGGCAAGAGCGGCACAATCGCGTGGCGCAATAGAAAAAAGAGATGAATACTTAAGAAAGGCCACAAATGAGTCTGGTGAAACAGATATTGCTGTAGGTCTTACCCAGGCAGAATTACATTTGGACTCAAACCAATTTGATCAGGCTTTAGAAGCATTAACTAATTTGCAATCCATAGACCCTAAGCATGCCAGTGTTTTAAAAATGTTACATCAAACGTATCATAAAATTGGGGACTGGGAAGGCATGCGTGCATTAATTCCTTCGCTGCATCAAAATAAAGTGATGCTAGAAGCTGAAGTTAAATTGCTTGAAAGTGAAACCTATAGCCGGTTATTAAAACAAGCTGCGAAACAAAAGGATGCAAAAAAAATTCAGGAACTCTGGATCGATATTCCTTCACATATTAAATCAACTCAAGGGATTACAATAATATATTTCGCTGCTCTGATTGAAGCAAACGCGGGAGCTACAATAGAAGAAGAAATGGCAAATTCCATTGTTAAAAATTGGGATGAAACAGTATTGGTTATCTATGGAAACATAGAGTCAGATGACTATCAAAAACAATTACAAACAGCTGAGCAATGGTTATCAATTCATTCAAACAATGCGGTTTTACTAAGAGTGTTAGGAAAAATTAGCATAAAATGTAATGAAATGGAAAAAGCAGAACAGTATTTAACCAAGAGTGTTGGAATAGAACCGACTGTGGCGGCTTACCAACTTTTAGGTGATGTACTTATTAAAAAAGGTGATATCCATAAAGCGAGTGAAAGTTATAAAAAAGGTTTAGAGTTAGCATCTAGTGAGATTGTTAGTCAGGTCGAAAGTATTTCAGAGTAAAAAACATTTATAAATAATGCAAACAGTTTTAAGACAGTTAAGACTGGTGGATTATGAATCAGTCTGGAGAGAAATGCAGGCTTTTACTCTTGAGAGGAGTAAAGAAACAGTTGATGAAATATGGATAGTAGAACACAACCCTGTTTACACGTTGGGTCTTAGTGCTAAACGAGAGCACCTACTTCATACTGAAAAAAAAATTCCGGTTATTAAAACAGACCGAGGGGGCCAAGTAACTTACCATGGACATGGTCAGTTAGTTATTTATCCTCTACTGGATATAGAAAGATTGAATATTAGTGTCAGGCAGATCGTAACGATACTTGAAAATGCGATGATTGCAACATTGTCTCAATATGGAGTTAAGTCTGAAGCAAAGGCTGATGCTCCTGGGGTTTATATCAACAATAAAAAAATTGGTTCTGTTGGATTAAGAGTTAAAAGAGGTTGTTGTTATCATGGGTTGAGCTTTAATAATAATATGGATTTATCACCTTTTGATCATATTAACACCTGTGGCTTTCCGTCTTTAGAAGTGACTCAACTTTCTGATTTAAAAGTGAATGTAAAAACTTATGAATTAGCTATACCTATTGTCCATTCTATTTTACAAGCAATAAAAAAATGAATTTAAAAGCACCTTCAAGAGCAACGCCAGAAACGCATCAGCGGAATGCTGAAAAACTGGCAAGAATACCGATAAAGGTTGAGACCAATGGTGAGGTTTTACGAAAACCCGATTGGATTCGAGTGAAAATTTCTACGAATAAAAAAATAACGCGGATCAAAAAAACCTTAAGGGAAAATAATCTACATACTGTTTGTGAAGAAGCAGCTTGCCCTAATTTGGCAGAATGTTTTAGTCATGGAACGGCAACTTTTATGATTATGGGCGATATTTGTACTCGCCGCTGCCCTTTTTGCGATGTCGCGCATGGTAAGCCTCAGCCATTAGATCAGCAAGAACCCTTGAACTTGGCAAAAACAATTAAAGCAATGTCTTTAAACTATGTCGTTATTACCTCGGTAGATCGTGATGATTTAAGGGATGGTGGAGCCGGACATTTTACAGATTGTATACAGGCCATTCACAAACATTCTCCAAAAACTAAAATTGAAGTACTCGTTCCTGATTTTCGTGGCCGCATGGATAAAGCACTGGAGATATTACGACAGCAACCTAGCGATGTGTTTAATCATAATTTGGAAACAGTGCCTCGATTGTACAAACAAGCTAGGCCGGGGGCAAAATATGAGGAATCATTGGCTTTATTAAAAAAATATAAAGAACTTTTGCCTCAAGCGAATACAAAATCAGGCCTAATGTTAGGTCTTGGTGAACAAGAGGATGAAGTGAATAAGGTAATGAAAGATCTGCGAGAACATGGATGTAGTATGTTGACATTAGGCCAATATTTACAACCAAGTAAAGATCATCTGCCAGTTAAAGAATATATTACACCGAAACAATTTGACCGCTATGCCGTAATGGCAAAAAAAATAGGGTTTGATAATGTAGCAAGTGCACCGCTAGTACGATCTTCATATCATGCGGATCATCAGGCTAAAGAATTATTATAACAACAAGGGTAAATCTGATTATATACGAGTTAGTATTCTTCGGGCTTTACTAACTGATTTTTAAGAGGGTTAATAAATTGCTTTTCACTATTAGGATGCCAGACAGGATGCTTGTCCATAATAAAAATAAATAATGGTGAATTAATATGCTTATTCAGCCATTGCCCTACTTTTTTATATTCTGAACAGGTAAACCAATCATTATTTACATTAGCAAATTGTCGAATAAAAGGAAAAATTGCTATATCAGCAAGGGTGCATTTTTCGCTACAAAGAAAATTCTGTTTATAAAGCCTATTCTCTAATTCAAATAAAAAAAGCTCTGCTTTTTCACGATAATACCTTTCATTTTTTTCAGGATAACGAGCAGCATATTTATAACGATCAAGATAATGTTTAAACTCGTTATCATTCCATTGAATCAAATGATTTATATCTTCAGACAAATCATTCGATAACCAGTCAAATGGATCATGTAAAGATAAAGCCCAACGTATAATATCCAGACTTTCATCTAGAACTTTTTTATCGGGTAATAATAAAACTGGAACTGTTCCTTTGGGAGAAATATTCAGTAATTGCTGCGGTTTATTGCGTAAGACCACTTCTCGAAGCTCGACTGTTAATCCCGACGTCACAATGGCAAGTCGCGCCCTTATTGCATAAGGGCATCTGCGGAAACTATAAAGAATAGGGGGAGATTTCATCTGGCTATTTTATGAGTATTTACATCTTGCTGGAAATACTTAAAGATCATCATCTTTAGATGAATTATTATTTTTGCAGTAAGGGCAACAATGTTGACCAGTGGAATCAATAATCCAGCCATTTTCTAAAGCTGCACTTAAACTACCATCAAACCAAAACCGACCATCACAAATACGTCTACCATTACGGTTATCTTCCCTTGGGCCGCGACGAAATTCAATTGTTCTAATTAATTGTGGATTACAAGTGTCACAAAAAATAAAAGATCTAATACTCATGGTTGTTTTTTATAAAAAGCCAGCTAAAAAGAGGGTCGGTTCACAATTATAACCAAAAAACATAATCCCTACTCATACTAAATAGACTTTCTACTAGACTGGGAGAAAGTATGAAGTATTTTGATTTTAAAATTTAGGAGAAAGAGATGTTAAAAAATAAGCAGCAGGGCTTTACATTAATTGAATTGGTCATGGTTATTGTTATTTTAGGAATTTTAGCGGCTACAGCTTTGCCAAAATTTGTTGGCTTGGAGCGGTCAGCTAAAATTTCTTCTTTAAAAGGGATGAAAAGTAGTCTTCAATCAGCAGCAACAATGATTCATGCCCAAGCGATGATTGATGGTGTAGGGGCAACAGCAGGATGGGTAGATACCAATAATAATGGTACTACGTCCAATGCAGATGGTGATGTTTATACTGTTTTTTTATATCCAAGAGCTAATTATCTTAAAAATGCTGTGGAGTTAGATGGATTTACTATTGTTGCAAATAACACTTTAGCTCAAATTAGATTAAATGGTGTTGATGGTTGTGAGGTTCAATATACTTCAGCAACAAGTGGATCTGTAGGACCGACTTATGTTATTGATGATACTGCTTGTTAATTGAACTCTATTGGCTTTCATCTTAAGCTGAAAGGTTTAGACTAATTTTGGCTTGAATGTGTAATGGTAGAAACAATAGTGTCTTTATTTATATGATCAAAAAACAACTAGCAGGATTCACATTAGTTGAATTAGTCATGATGCTTGTTATATTAAGTGTGATTTCTGCTACTGCAATACCCCATTTTTTTGATAAAAATGTTTTTGCTGAACGCGCTTTTTTTGATGATGTTTTGCATGCTGTTCAATACGCACAAAAACTTTCAGTAGCAACGGAGTGCACTGTTAGGGTTTCTGTATCATCAAATAGTTATACCTTATCAAGACGAGGAACAGCAAGTAGCCCTAAATGCCCTGCAACAGGTACTATTTATGCTTTGGATATTCCACACCCTAGTACAGGAGAAAGTAGCTATTCTGGCAGTGAAAAGGATATTACTTTAACCAGTTCTTCAACACCTTTTTATTTTTATTCTTCAGGTTCTTCATCGGCAGATGTGACATTAACCGTAAATGGATTTAGAACAATTAGCGTCATTGCTGAAACGGGATTTGTCTATGATAGCACTCCTTAAAAAGCAAAGCGGTACCTCGTTAATTGAGTTGGTTTTCTCCATTATTATTATCAGTATTTCGTTAACGGGAATACTATCAGTGATGACTCAAACTATTAGTCATAGTGCTGATCCTATTGTTCAGTTTAAGGCAATTACCATTGCTGAATCTTATTTAGAAAAAACTTTATCAAAAACATACAGTAATATAACCCTCGGAAATTTTAGTTACACAGTCGATGGTTATATTATTTCGCTTTCTGTTTTGGCAGATACGGTAGCTGGGCAGGTTGTAAAAAAAGCAATAGTGAATGTTTCTGGTTTGGGTGTCAGTCTAGACTTAGTTGGTTATGCCGCTAATGAGGCTGGAAGTAATGTTATCTACAAAGCTGAAAAATATGAGTAGATTAACAACTAAAGGATTTACTTTACTAGAGTTAATTATGGTAATAGTCATTGTTAGTATTTTAGCGACGATGACCACGGGTATTATTACCCAACCAGTTAAAAGTTATATTGATCTGGAAAGACGGGCATTATTAGTTGGCACAGCCGAAATGGCACTAAGGCGAATGCAGCGGGATATTAGACAAGCATTGCCTGGTAGTATTCGAATAACGACGACGGCAACCACGGCCTCGATAGAAATGTTGCACATTGTAGATGGTGGTCGTTATCGACATAAAATTTCAGCAATCCCCGATATTGCTTGTTCAACTACAGGGGACAATGTTTTATTATTTGGTTCTTCAGATAGTTGTTTTGATGTGATTGGTCAATTAAATAATTTTACTAGTATTAATTTGTCAAATGACTGGTTGGTTTTTTCAGGCACTAATGCCTATACCATCAATAATAGAGTTGCTTTGAATAGTAGTACAACGTCTTCTAAAGTCCATTTTTCGAGCAAAAATTTTGCGCCCTCATTAGAGATTTCTCCATTTCGATTTTTTATTGTAGACACACCTATTACTTATCGTTGTGATTTGAGCAGTCATCAATTAGTTCGTTATAAAGGCTATAATATTTCACCTTCTCAACCTAACCCTCCATCAGGAGGGGTTAGCGGTTTGCAAGCAAATAAAATAAGTAGTTGTACCTTTAATTATGATTCAGGTACAGCAATTGCGACAATAAATCTTACTCTAAAAGATACTGCTGATGAGTCTATCAAATTGATAAGTCAGGTTCATATAGATAATTTGCCATGAAACAGCAGAGAGGTTTTTCCATCATAATAGCTATTTTTATTTTAGTCGTACTTAGTTTACTAGGTGGATATATGGTAAAGCTAAGTGGAGTGCAACATACAACAGCATTAAATGTTATTCAAGGGGCAAAGGCATATCAAGCTGCTAAAGCAGGGATTAGCTGGTCTATAGCTAAAATTTCTTCCGGTGGTAATTGTAGTGATATTACCTCTGTATCACCTCTGAGCTTTACCGGGATTAATGGTTTTTCAGTTACATTAGACTGTAATAAACAGGTGGTTCCAGAAGATGGTGTTAATCTAAATGTTTTTTATATTACAGCGTTGAGTGAGTTTGGAGTTTATAACAGTGTTAGCTATATTTCTAGGGGCCTTGAAGTTTCTATTATTAAATAGAGCTTGCTCGGTAAGTCTGTAGACCTGCTAGCAAAAAATGGATAACTATCTGTAATCAGTTGGTGTGTCATCATCATGGTATGTTATATCCTCGAACATAGCGATTAAAAAAACTTATCCTATTTTATAGTTCCGCGTTTAACTAGCTTTCTGGAATAAACAGGTAAGTGGAGTTTATAAATTTATTCCCCCTAATTTGTCATCTTAAGTGAACTCTCTCCTTTATATTCTAGTCTGATAATAAGATAATATATAGTTATATACTTAAAAGGTAATTGATAAAATTTGTCAAACCTAGAGCCGAGGTTTTATTTTGAAGATGGTCATTAAAAAATTAGTCATATTGCTTATTTTATCTATTTTTTCTGGGCAAGCTTTAGCACTTAGATGTGGAAAAAGGTTTGTTCAAGTGGGGGCAGGGAAGGCAAAGGTCATCTCACGATGTGGCGAACCATTATATGTGGAGCAACGAGAGCGTAGATTTCCTCCAAATTGCGTTGATAGTAGAAGCAGTGATTATTATCAATATAGTAACGAAATATACGCATATCCCCCTATTTGTAATATTGAGCTTATAGATGTCTGGACTTATAATTTTGGACCAAGAAAATTTATGCGTGAATTGATTTTTCGGGATGGTGTTTTAAAGAAGATTGTTATTTTGGATTATGGAGACTAGTTTATAGGGGTATTTTAAACTTTCTGATCAAACAGACTTTGGTTTTTTAGAGTGTTAATGACATCATTTTTTTCTGTTCCAGAATGGGCCAACATGTGTCCTGTTTCTATTCCAGCCTTATCAAATTGCGTTTTTAAATAGTCTAGATTATGATTAATCATTGATACAACTTTTTCAGTATCACTCCAAAACCTTGTATTGATAGTTTTATTAATACATGTCACTTTACAATGAATTGTCCCTAAGCCAGGAGGGGTAATAGTAATAGTTACAGCCCAATTTCCTGAATTAGTTTCTTCATCTTTATTTTGTTCCCTTTCAATTTCAATTTTTACAGACTCCGAAACTTCTTTGTTTATAAAAGGAATGTCTAGAACCCAAGCTTGTTTTATACCTTCTTCTTTTGGAAGTGAAGCTAATTGATTAAGGATTATTTTCGCTAATGAATTTTCAGTTTTTTTCTGTATTTCTTGTAATAAATCAATTTCACTAGAAGATGATTTTTGTTGAGTTTCAAGCTCTTGCTTAATGGTATGCTGAAGCTTTAAAAGTTGGTTTTTTAAATCCGCTTGTAAATTAAGATTGTTTTTTTTACCAGAATAAGTCAGCTTTGCTTCTAAAAATAATCCAGAATTAAGTACAGATTGTTTTAATATTTTTGGGTCAACTTTATCATTTTTTATATGAGGAATGCTGTCTAAAATTTGTCTGGCTAAACGTTTTAAATTATCAGGAATAGAAGCATTATCATTGATTGATGATAAATTTTTAATCAGCTGGTTTACAAGCTCAGAAGGTGAGTTTTGGGCTGGTAATGTTTGTTTAATTGTGTCTTGTATTTTAAGGTTTGTATTGATCAAGGAATTTTTATCAATTAATTCAAATTTTGGCTGATTGCCTAGTTTAATGACTTTAAAAGAAATTACCTCTCCTTCTTGTAAGTTTTTTATATCAAAAGGAGTATTTTTAAAACCTATAGTTTGCTCTGATATTAGTTGGTTTTTATTTAAAGTAATTATAGGCGAGTTATTATTATTTGAAGAAAGACCTTTTTGCGATAAATAATTTGGCTGTAAAAGTAGCTGTGTTTTATTATGATTTGTTTTTAAGACCCTTGCGTTAATAATTTGGCCTTTGGTAAGTTTTTCTGAGGTTGTACTAATTATTTTAAATTTTTGGTCAGTGTCAATTCCACTGCTGATATCTGTGAGATAAATCTTTTGTCCCAATTTAAAATTGAACGATTCCATAGTCTGGGAGTTAACCCCTTTATGACCTAGAAGAATATCTTCTTTTTTAAGCGTTATGATATTTGTAGATTGAGCAGGTATTACCGGTTTTTCAAATTGTAATTGGATTTCATCTTTAAAGATTGTTATGATTTTTGCCGTAATAATAGAAGGTTTTCCAGAAATTGCTAATGACTCTGTCGTCTTGCTTATGTTTGAAATTAATTGTTTTAATAGTATATCTTTTAGATTTATAGGTTTTTCAGTTTGTTGATCCAGATTGAGGTTTGTAGTTTTTGTATCAGCATCATTCGCTATTATTTTAAATTCAGCAAGTGGAGTTAATTTTGATACCAGTAGTTGAAGGTTTTCTCCTTGTTTTGTCTTAAACGCCAAGTTACTTTGTACTTGAACTGAGAAATTGGATGGTGAAATTCTGAAAGTTAATGTTTTAGTATCTAAGTTATTTTTAATAACTTGTACATTAAGTTTCTGGTTGAGTTTTAAATTTGGTGGAAGAGTGCTACTTGAAGAAGTAAGGGGAGGATTGTTTTTTTTTGTCAATCGCGGTTGGATAATATCCATGGCACCACTTATGAATTGTCTGTTAATCTTTTATTTTGAAGGAAGCCTACTTCTTATTTACTCGTTTCTAATTCTGGTTGTAATTAAGGATGATTCGGCTTAGATCAAGTTAATTTTTGTACACTGTTCGAGTAAGTATTTTCGAACAGCGTACAAAAATAATCAGGATATTTTTCTATGATTTAGATTTGCGACGTGAGAATCCGACTAATCCAATTAAGCCAGAACCAAACATCCAAGCTGCTGCAGGAACTGGAACTGCAGATACGCTACCCCCCTCTCCTAAAGAAACCTTTATATCATATTGTGCTGCTTCGTCGAAAACATTTATATCATTTAATACAACAAAATGTAATCCATCATTTAAAGTAGCTCCGGCACTCCATATATTAGTAACTTCACCATTATCAGCAGAAAAAGCATTGCCATCTAAAGTAATTGAGCCTATGTCCATTTGTGTGTTTGTAAACTCTATAATAATACTGTCAACACTAATGCCACCTTCTCCTGCGCCACTTAAATTAAAAGCCCATGTGTCAATGGTTGACGGCCCATGTTCTCTGGAAAAATCTATTCCACCTGTAAGGCTTTGTCTATCAGGCTCATTTACCTGTGATTTGAAGCCGATTGAATTAATGTCACTATTTTCGATATCCCAAGTTAATGATGCGGCTTGGGCTTGTATTGAAAAAAGTGTAAATAGAATAATGTGCAAAAGTTTTTTCATTATTTTAGCTCCTAATAGTAAGTATTTTAAGTTATAAATCAATAAATCTAACTGGAAAGACCAAGGGTATATCTTACTTGTTCACCTTAACTTTCTTAACTAACATCTACAATGATAACAGACTTGAAGATTTTAAACAAAAATTGCAGATTATTATCTCTTTTTTTTCATGTAGTTATGGAGATAATAGTATCTGAACCAGTGAAATGTTAGTTTATATGACTTTGCAAAGTGAATTTAGTTTAAAATTAATTCAGTAATTAATTTTAAACTTACAAATAAATGACTACTGCTAATCAAACGGACTTTCCCAATGAACTTAAAACTATAAGAGACTTTATTCGTTGGGGGGCAAGCCAATTTGTTGAAAAAAAAGTGTTTTTAGGACATGGTTTAGCAACTTCTTTGCATGAATCTGCTGCTATTGTTTTACATGTTTTATTTTTACCTTATAATCTTGATAATTGTTATTTAGATGCTGTGCTAACTGTAGCAGAACGTAAAAAGGTAGTTTTTCTGCTAGATAAGAGAATAAAAGAACGAAAACCAGTTGCTTACCTTATCAATAAAGCAATTTTTGCTGGTTTGACTTTTTATGTTGATGAAAGAGTGCTGGTGCCGAGATCTCCCATTGCTGAAATAATTTTACAGCGTTTTTCTCCTTGGGTAGATGAAAACAAGGCTTTGAATATATTAGATTTATGTGCCGGCAGTGGATGTATTGCTATTGCTTGTGCTTATGCCTTTCCTGAGGCTCACGTTGATGCAGTTGAACTATCTGACGATGCATTAGAGGTTGCTGGTAAGAATATTAAAAAGCATGATGTTTTGGAACAAGTTTGCTTATTTAAATCAGACTTGTTTAAGGCATTGCCACGCAAAAAATATGATGTCATTGTCAGTAATCCACCTTATGTTGCTATACAAGAATGGAAAGATCTTCCTGCTGAATATCATCAAGAGCCTGAAATGGGCTTTACGGGCGGAGCAAACGGTTTAGATTTAGTTTTACGGATTTTAATAGATGCTAATGATTACTTAACAGAACAAGGCGTTTTAATCATTGAAGTAGGGAGTAGTTCTGAAACACTCCAACAACTGTTTCCTCAAGTCCCATTTTATTGGCTTGAGTTTGAGCAAGGTGGTGATGGTGTTTTTCTGTTAACAGCTGAACAGGTTCAACAATACCACCAACAATTTAAAAAATACTAATTAATATGTCAGGAAATTCGATAGGAAAATTATTTACAGTAACAACGTTTGGCGAAAGTCATGGGTTGGCTTTGGGCTGTACAATTGATGGTTGTCCACCCGGTGTTTCTTTAACAGAAGAAGATATTCAATTTGATTTAGATAGAAGAAAACCAGGAACATCAAGACATACGACACAAAGAAGAGAGGCTGATCAGGTGAAGATTCTTTCCGGTGTGTTTGAAGGCAAAACAACAGGCACACCTATTGGTTTAATGATTGAAAATACTGACCAAAGATCTAAAGATTATTCTAAAATCGCAGAATCCTTCCGTCCTGGACATGCGGATTTTTCTTATCAACACAAATATGGGTTTAGAGATTACCGCGGAGGTGGCAGGTCTTCAGCTCGTGAAACAGCAATGCGTGTGGCAGCAGGTGCCATTGCAAAAAAATACCTTAAAGAAAAATATAAGATAAAAATTTATGGTTATTTATCTCAATTAGGGCCTATTAAGGTTGAAAAAATTGATTTAAGTATTATAGAAACCAATCCGTTTTTTTGTCCCGATTCGGATAAAATAGCAGAAATGGAAAAATATATGGATGCACTCAGGAAAGAAGGTGATTCAATAGGGGCTAAAGTAGAGGTGGTCGCAAGTCAAGTTCCTCCTGGCCTTGGAGAGCCTGTTTTTGATCGCTTAGATGCTGAATTAGCGCATAGCTTAATGAGTATTAATGCAGTTAAAGGAGTGGAAATAGGTGATGGTTTTGATTGTGTTACAAGTAAAGGAACTTATTTTAGAGATGAAATAACACCTGATAGATTTTTGAGCAATCATGCAGGTGGTGTATTAGGTGGAATTTCTACAGGACAAAATATTGTAGCTCGTATTGCATTAAAGCCGACATCGAGTTTACGTTTACCAGGAAAAAGCATTAATACCAAAGGTGAAGCAATAGAAGTTATCACTGAAGGGCGACATGACCCCTGTGTTGGTATTAGAGCAACACCGATAGCAGAGGCGATGATGGCAATTACAATAATGGATCATTTGTTACGTCATCGGGCGCAAAATATTGATGTAGATTCTGGCTTGCCTTTTTTAAGATAGTCATTCGAAATATTAAGCTGTTTTTATGCCTTATTAATAAATTTATTTTATGAATGTTCCTTATTGGCGGCTATCTAGTTTCTATTTTTTTTATTTTGCTACGTTAGGAGGGTTTCTTCCTTATTGGAGTCTTTATTTAGAACACATTCATTTTAATGCAATAGAAATTGGTGAGCTATCAGCGTTAATGGTTGCGACTAAAGTGATAGCACCAAATTTATGGGGTTGGATTGCTGATCATACCGGAAAAAGTTTACGCATTATTCGTATCGCATCTTTTTTTGCAGCACTAATCTTTGTTGGTTTTTTGTATAAAGATAATTATATTTGGGTTGCTATGGTAACTATCGGCTTTAGTTTTTTTTGGAATGCCGCTTTACCTCAATTTGAGGCAGCAACATTATTTCATTTGAAAGAGGAACCGCATAGATATAGTAAAATAAGGCTGTGGGGGTCCATTGGATTTATTCTCTCAGTTTTAGGAATAGGGCGAATTGTTGATTTTTATAGCATAGATTATCTTCCGGAAATGATTGTGTGCTTATTGAGTTTGATTTGGTTAGTTAGCCTTATTACACCTGAAGTGCATGTTTTTCATAAAGAGAAAAATGTAATAGGGATATCAAAAATTGTAAAACAACCAGAAATCATTGCTTTTTTTGTCGTTTATATGCTTTTACAATTAGCTCATGGCCCTTATTATGTTTTTTATTCTATTTACTTAAATCAATCTAGCTATACCTCTTCTGTGATTGGTTTATTATGGGCATTGGGTGTTGCTGCAGAGGTTTTATTATTTGTGTTTATGAAACGAATACTGGTATGGTTTTCATTAAGAAGTATTTTGTTATTAAGTATCTTTTTTAGTATCTGTCGCTGGATAATCATTGCTTTTTTTGTAGACTCATTATCATCTATGATTTTTGCTCAATTATTGCACGCAGCATCATTTGGAGCTTCACATGTGGTGGCTATTCACCTAGTACATAAATATTTTGGTGAGCAACATCAAGGTAAAGGACAAGCCCTTTATAGCAGCTTAAGCTTTGGTCTTGGCGGTATGATTGGGAGTCTGTTTAGTGGCTATTTTTGGGAATTATATGGGGCTTGGGTTGTTTACACATTAGCTGCATTTTCATGCTTTATTGCATTTATTATTGCTTATATTTGGGTTGGGCGAGAAAAACAGGCAATGTTAGGCTAAAATAATAATTAATTTAAATAAATGATAGGTTTATATACGTGTTTGATTTGATAAGAAGTGGCGGTTGGTTAATGCTCCCAATTATTATATGCTCAATTGGGGCAATGGGAATTATTGTTGAACGTTTTTGGTCATTACAGCGAAACAAGATTCTTCCTCCTGAGTTGGTTCCTCAAGTATTAAAGTTGGTAAGAACAAAAGAATTAGATGAACAGATACTAAGGCGTATTAAAGCAAGTTCTCCATTAGGTGCTATTTTATCTTCTGGGCTGATTAACCGTCACCATGGTCGAGATATGATGAAAACCAGTATTGAAGAAACGGGAAGACAAGTTGTCAGTGAATTAGAGCGTTTTTTGAATTCACTTGGAACGATTGCTTCCATTACACCTTTGTTAGGATTGCTGGGTACAGTGGTTGGTATGATTAAAGTGTTTTCTGCTCTAATGATACATGGAGCTGGAGATCCGGGTGTATTGGCAGGCGGAATTTCAGAAGCGCTGATAACGACAGCTGCTGGATTAACCGTTGCTATTCCGAGCCTTATTTTTCATCGATATTTTGAGCGCTTAGTGGATGAATATGTTTTGAATATGGAAGAAGAAGCATTAAGGATGATTGATGTAATTGATGGGGATAGGGAGGAAGGTTAATGAATTTTTCTAGTAAAAAAAGAACGCCTATTGAAGTGTCATTAACACCGATGATTGATGTTGTTTTTTTATTGTTGATTTTTTTTATGGTGACTACAACATTTGATCAACAATCAGCTATAAAAATCAACTTACCTGAAGCAAATGGTGAGTCGTCAAAACATGAAAAAAAATATATCATGCTCACGATAAATGCAGAAGGAACCTATTTTATTTCTGATGATGAAGGGCTTTCTCATCAATTAATAAATCAAAAAACTGAAACATTGAAGCGAGCTTTAATTAAGGCGGCAGGAAAATCACGAGCGATTCCTTTTGTAATTAGTGCTGATGGTAAAACGCCTCACCAATCTGTCGTTACAGCAATAGATATTGCTGCCGCATTAGGGTTTGCACGCGTAACCTTTGCGACAAAAGCTATTCCTGAAAGTTAAGTATTAATATGAAAAAAGGTTTGTCTCGTTGGCTACAGGATAGTTGGTATAAAGAAATGTATATTTCATCTGCATTGACACCCTTGTCAATGCTTTATGATGACGTGATGAGGTTTAGACACTTTTTATATGAGAAAGGGATTTATAAAAAAACTAAACTATCAGTTCCGGTGATTATCGTAGGGAATATTACAGTTGGTGGTACAGGGAAAACACCCTTAACGCTCTGGTTGGCTAGGTTTCTTATCGTAGAAGGATTTAAACCAGGAATAATCAGTCGTGGTTATGGAGGCAATTCTGAAACTTGGCCAATATGGGTTGATAGTCAAAGCAAGCCAGAAATAGTTGGAGATGAGGCCGTTTTAATGGCAAGACGGGCAGACTGTCCAATGGTTGTTGGGCCAGAACGAGTTAAATCAGCGCAAATGCTTTTAGATAAATCAGATTGTGATGTAATTATATCTGATGATGGCTTGCAGCACTATGCTTTAGAACGAGATATAGAAATTGCAGTGATTGATGGTGAGAGACGTTTTGGTAATGGATATACTTTACCTTGTGGACCATTAAGAGAACCCATATCGCGTTTACAAAATGTTGACCTGATAATTGTTAATGGGGTTGCTGAGGAAGAAAATGAATTTTCTATGGCTATTGAGGGTGATGTTGTCGTCAATTTAGTAACTAAAGAAGAAAAGTTATTAAATCAATTTCGTAAATCATCTTGTCATGCACTGGCTGGGATAGGAAATCCAAATCGTTTTTTTGATATGCTTGAACAAGAAGGGATCAGCATAGAATCACATTCCTTTCAAGATCACCATCAATTTACTGAAGAAGATATTAGCTTCAATGATGATAAGCTAGTTTTAATGACAGAAAAAGATGCAGTCAAATGCACAAATTTTGCTACAGAAAAACATTGGTATTTGCCAATTAAAGCAAAACCACAACAACAATTTATAGATAAACTTCTTACCCTCATAAAAGAGAAAATACGTGGATAAAAATTTACTGGATATTTTGGCTTGCCCATTATGTAAAAGCACATTGATTTATAATCAAGATTTACAAGAATTATTATGTAAAGCAGATGGACTTGCTTTTCCCATTAAAGATGGTATTCCCGTTATGCTAGAAGATGAAGCACGTGAATTATCTTACGATGAAATTGATGCATTAAAAAAATAAATGGACATCCCTTTTAAAGTTGTTATACCTGCGCGATATGCCTCGACTCGGTTGCCTGGTAAACCATTGCTAAATATTGCAGGAAAACCAATGATTGCTCATGTTTGTCAGCGTGCTTTAGAGGCTAAAGCAGAGCTAGTGGTAGTGGCAACTGATGATCAAAGAATTTATGATAAGGTTAATGATTTGGGGTTAAAGGTGCAGATGACTGACTTAAATCATCAAAGTGGAACAGAAAGAATTAATCAAGTAGCAGAACAATTAGGGTGGACGGATGAAACTATTGTCGTTAATTTGCAAGGTGATGAACCATTAATTCCCCCCTCATATATAAAGGATGTTGCGTTAGCGCTGGGAAGTCAAAAAAAAGCGGGGATAGCGACCTTGGCAGCAAAAATAATAGAAGAAGGTGAAATTTTTAATCCTAATTCAGTAAAAGTTGTGCTGAATAAAGATAATTATGCTTTGTACTTTAGTCGGGCAGCAATACCTTGGGACCGAAACTCATTTTCATTGTCTGGAGGAGAGGTTTCTAAGGAAATGCCTTACCTAAGACATATAGGACTCTATGCGTATACCGTAAAGTTTTTGAGAGATTATTGTTCATGGAAATCCTCTGTTTTAGAAACTATTGAGTCATTAGAGCAATTAAGAATACTATGGAATGGGGAGTCGATTCTTGTTAAAACAGTAACAAAAACAATGATCGAAATGGAACTTAAAGGCATTAAAATAGCTGCAATTATAGGTGATAATTGCCCAGTAACGGCAAAATACATGCCAATTATATTGTAAAAAAAAGACAAAACAAAGCTAGCTTTAATAATGCGAATTGTTCGTTTAGCTAAATGTAAAAAATGGGGTAGTTTAACGAATTGTTTGGCATCTAAAATAGCATCACAAGCAGGCGAAAAAACATTGGTGTTTTCTGAAATGGCAATGCCAAAGTTACTTTGCGCCAATGCACCAGCATCATTTAATCCATCGCCAATCATTAGCACGTGTTTTCCTTGTTTTTGTAAATTTTTTATAAAAGTTAATTTATCTTCGGGTTTTTGATTAAAAGCAAATTCGGTACTTTTTGGTAATACGCTTTCTAGATATTCTTTTTCACCTTCATTATCTCCCGATAAAATAATTATTTTATAAATTTTAGATAATTGCTCAAATACGATATTTAAACCTTTTCTATACGTATTTTTGAAGAC
>JAKIVF010000077.1 GCA_021647145.1 Methylococcaceae bacterium
ATGGTTATTTTTTAACCTGATCAAAGTTAAAAGTTTAAGTTAAATTTTCATTAATAGATATTTATTATTTTTCAATACCTTACAAAGTCATCTACTGATTCGGCGGAAGCTTGTGGGTAATCAGGAACATTTTTTTGAGATATTGTGACTGGGTTAATTCCAAACACTCCAAAATGTGTGTCAGTTGATGCAAATATTAAATTCATTAGGTCGAAATTTGAAAAATTGTTGGACTAGGTGATTACTATCAATTTTATTAAATGGTAAGAATTAAAGGGGGGGGATGGGATTACAAACAAGGTGGTTCACAGTTTGAAAACTTTGGAAACTTTAATTATGCTGCAGTGGGAATTGCTGCTGGAATACCGGCAGGGGTATTATTAAATGCTGCTGGATGAGTGCAAGAATTAGCAGGAAAATCAGCCTCAAATTGGAGTAGTTGTATTAAGGGGGGCTGCCGCCATACAGTGATGATCTCAGTGACCAAAAAAATACAAAACTAGGTATACAATGTGCGTAACAAAAAGGGTATTAGTATTAGTTTTGTCATAGGGATAATTTTTGGCACTATTTTATATGCCCGAGTTATTTCATATTTCCAAGGACCCCAAATTAATTTGGATAAACGTATATTATCAGTGGGAATAGCAAAGGACATTAAATTTGTTGGATATAGAAATAATGTGGGGGGAGCAACTGTTGGCTATACATACCGATTCTATATACTAGCAGAAGGTGGTGAAATCTCACATCCATTTTTAATTACCTCTAATGCAGACGTAACCTATAAAATAAACTCTCCTACAGAAATTTCAATAACTACCACTGAGGACATACTTAGCTATGATAATAGAGTTTGGGTGCCAATTAATGGGGAATTAACAGAAATAAAAATCAATCTAATATCTAAAACATTTTAAGATTAATAAGTGTAATTATAGAGATAAATAGTTTTTCAAAACATAGCGAACTAGGCTAGATTGTGATCGCGAAGCGAGCCACAATCTGAACCGTTTGAACAAAAAAATCTAGCTGACCGTTGGTAGCGCAATTCGTTTGCAAAGGACATCAAATATCTGCCAACGGCATCTAATTTTGGAGTTATGTGTTTCATAGAGCGAGTATTTTCCTCACTTGTCGGTTAAGCGGATAAACAGTAAGATATGCAAATAAGATAAAATTCTTACTAAGTAAAATAATACGTTAATAATAAAATTAGTCTCAATAAAGGCCTGGATATTATGAGCACTGACAACCAAAATAACAATACAGCAACAACAGAAAAAGAAATTATAAAGATTGTTGCTAAACAACATGACTTTTTTAAAACAGGCGCTACAAAAAGCTATCAAAGCCGTATTGAAAACCTTAATAAACTTAAAGGTGCACTACTCAAATATGAAGCTGCTTTACATGAAGCCTTGAAAAAAGATTTGGGGAAACCTGAGTTTGAAGCCTATCTAACTGAAACTGGGTTCAGTCTTTTTGAAATTTCGGAATCTATCAGCAAATTAAAGCGATGGATGAAGCCTAAGTGGGCCTTGACATCACTATTGACTCAACCAGGTTCTAGCCGTATTTATTACTCTCCATTGGGAGTGACTCTAATTATTGCACCTTATAACTATCCCGTTATGCTAACTTTTTCGCCGTTAATCGCAGCTATTGCAGCGGGAAATACTGCGGTAATTAAAACCTCTGAACTCACCCCAGCTTGCAGTGCAGTTATTCGTCAATTAATTAATGAAACGTTTGCTCCAGAATATATTGCCTATGTAGAAGGTGAAGTTAAAGAGACAACAATACTACTGCAACAAAAGTTTGATCATATTTTCTTTACGGGTAGCCCTAGAGTGGGCTCTATTGTCATGACGGCTGCAGCTAAAAACCTGACACCCGTGACATTAGAATTAGGCGGTAAAAGTCCCTGTATTGTTCATGAAGATGCCAAACTGGATATTGCTGTCAAGCGTATTGTTAATAGTAAATTCCTCAATGCGGGGCAAACCTGTGTTGCTCCTGATTATGTATTAGTGCACAAATCCCTTAAAGAAGCGTTTTTGGAAAAACTTAAAGAGCGTATTATTAGCGTCTATGGTGAAGATGCCAGTAGTAGTCCAGATTTTGCGCGTATCGTTGCAGATGATCATTTTCAGCGTATTTGTGGCTTAATCGACCCTGAAAAAGTGGTTGTTGGTGGACAAAGTGATGCCAAGTCCCGTTTTATTGCTCCTACAGTCATGCGAGATGTAAAAACAACAGATAAAGTCATGTCGGAAGAAATATTTGGTCCTGTGTTGCCGGTATTGGAATATGAATCACTGAGTGAAATCTATGACCTTGTAAATCAGCTACCGCAGCACCCACTGGCTTGCTATTTATTTAGTGAAAATACAGCGATACAACAAGAAATCATTAATACCATTCAGTCAGGAAATGCGTGTATTAATAATTGCGTTTTTCATGCGGCTAATCCTTACCTACCTTTTGGCGGTGTTGGTGAAAGCGGTATTGGTGCTTATCATGGATTTCACGGCTTTGAACGCTTCTCACACAAAAAAGGTGTTCTGAAAACGGCCACTTGGATCGATGTCCCATTAACTTATGCCCCCTATAAAAATAAAATAAAAATTTTACGAAAAGTTTTAAAGTAAAAACACATAACAAACTAGTTTAGATTGTTATTTTCTCTAACACAGCCTTTGCGACAGGATCGGATGATGCCGGGTTTTGACCGGTTATTAAGTTACCGTCAGTAACAGAATATGGGTGCCAATCATCAACCTTTGAGTAGTTTCCTCCTTTCGCTTTTAACTCATCTTCAAGCAGAAAAGGCACAATCGATGAAAGTTGAACTGCGTCTTCTTCAGTATTGCTAAAACCAGTCACAGACTTCCCCTTTACTAAGGGCGTACCATCAGGGGCTTTAGCATGACGGAGTACCGCAGGTGCATGACAAACTGCAGCAACCGGTTTCCCAGAGGCATACATTGTTTCAATTAAGGCTATTGAGTTATGATCTTCTGCCAAATCCCACAGTGGACCATGTCCACCAGCATAAAATACTGCATCATAATCATCAGGTGAAATATCTGATAATTTCAATGTGTTTGCAAGTACCGATTGAGCATTATCATCTTCCTTGAAGCGTTTAGTTGCTTCTGTTTGGAAGTCAGACTCGTCACTTTTGGGGTCCAGAGGTGGTCGCCCTCCCTTAGGCGAGGCAAGTGTGACATTTGCATTTGCATCCTTGAATATATAGTAAGGAGTAGCAAACTCCTCTAGCCAAAATCCTGTTTTCTGTCCAGTATTTCCTAGTTGATTATGTGATGTAAGTACAAGGAGTATTTTCATGTTTTATTCCGTATTATTGTCTAAGACCTGTTTTTACCGACTGCCATAGCGTCATGGCTGTCAGCGTGCGAGCAATTGATACTCATTGAGTCCACCCTTTAAGTTTAAATCTTTCACGTTAAACTAAAGGTGACAAAACCATAACAGGAGAAGCTCAATGAATTTTACAATAACACGCATCCATACTATTGTGGAATAGATTTACATGCCAGATTACTTTATGTCATCTATTCTAGATGATAAAGGTAATACTTGCTTACACAAAGAAATATCAGCCAATCCGGAGAAACTAAAAGCTTAACCGAAGGGGCCACCCATTAGCCAGCCGTTGTCAATAAGCAATACCAAACCATACCACTTGTTTGTGCTTTTTCTTCTTGCCAATTATTGATCCGAATTTCTCGGAACATAGCCATGGCTTTCATCCTATGCGTTCTGCACATCACGCTGTTAAGGTGGTACAGTCTGCTATAAAACAAGGCTATGGTTATGCGGTGAATATTGATTTGTCGAAATTTTTCGACAATGTGGATCATGACCTGCTGATGAACCAAGTTTCAAAGTGGATTAATGATAAACATGTTTGGGCTCTGATTGGAAAATATCTGCGTGCTGGTGTTAGTATTAATGGACAGGTTGAAGCAACGCTTCGCGGTGTGCCACAAGGTGGTTTGCTATCACCTTTATTAGCTAACATCATGCTTGATGATCTTGACCGTTATCTAGAAAGTAAACATTATCCTTTTGCACGCTATGCTGATGACTTTGTTACTTAGTGTTAAATCTTCATATGAAGGTGAGCGAATTAAAGCGGAAGTGATCAACTTTCTGGAAACGTTAAAGATACCCATCAACACAGAGAAAAGCCAAGTGGTTTCTGTACGCAAATTGAGTTTCCTAGGCTTTGTTTTTAAAGGCAAGAAAATCGTCTGGAGTCCGAATGCACTCGCAAACTTTAAGCATCGCATCCGTAAAATTACGGGACAGTCTTGGAGGTGTCAGCTGGAGCTATCGGTATTTACAACTCAGGTGAATATATTGCTGGCTGGATGAACTACTTTGGACTGAATGAATTCTATTGCCCTGTTCCTGAACTGAATCACTGGTTTTGAAGACGTATTCGTATGTGCTACTTAAAACAGTGGTGCAGAATGAAAACCCGTATTCGAAAACTGATTAGTTTGGGAGTCTCAACCAAATTGGCGATTTATATTGGCTTAAGTTCCAAGGGGTATTATCGACTAGCGAAAACCAAAGCTGTTCAAATGGGTCTCAATAATGACTGGCTAAAGGCACAAGGGTTAGTGTCTGTTAAAGATCAGTGGGTAAGTTCCATTATCCAATTCTTAGTCCGCGTAGGAAGTCGCAATTCCACCCCAACAACTATGTTTTCCTGCCACTGCGGAGTGTTCAACAAGTGGTACGCATGGCACAAAGCGAAATAAACAATGGCAAGCAATGGGTCGTTGATCTTGATCTTGAAGCCTTCTTTGACTGTGTGAATCATGATAGATTCATGAACACACTCAAGGGCAAGATCAAAGATAAAACACTATTGCGATTGATCAATAGTCCCGTGTGTCAGGATAGTTTTCTATTACGCACAAGAAAATAGAAAAGAGCGAAAGCGGACTTTGTTAATGAAATGGCATTTGTTAGTAAAAGGTTTGGTAAGAAGAAAAGCACAAACAAGTGCTATGGTTTGGTATTGTCTATTGACAACGGTTGGTTAATGGATGACCCCGATTATTTTTGACTATAAAATTGCTTTAAGTAAAAACGTTAGAATAGTTAGCCATTATTATTGAATATAGTACTTTTTGAAATTTCACTAATCATTTTATTAATTTTATTTTCTGAATAGCCAATTTGCGGGGTATTTCCTAATATATCTTTACGTATCTGTAACGTTAATAAACTTATCGATTCATGAAGTATTTTCATATCACCAGAAAAGCTATTATCAACCGATATTTCTCTAACAACCTTTAATAATGCCTTATACTCTTCAATCACTTCAGGAGATGCTATTACAGCTAATTTATGAGTGACAAATTGAAACCGGATTGTCTATCTTCTTGTGAACTTTTCGAGAAGTGACATCTCTTCAAGCAAATCAAGTAATTGCTGATAGGTCTGTGTTTTTAATTCTAGAAACTTAATATTCTGCTCTTTTTCTATTTCAACAGATGTTTGCTTGTTTAGCAATAGTGAAGTAATAAAAATAGTTGCAATAGTGCCAAGAAATATTAGAACAATTTCTTGTGTAAATGGCAAACTATCGGTAACGTGGTAGGCGTATCGAAGAAATGCGTATCCAGCAATCAGAGTTGCTAAGGATAAAACAAGATAAATAATATTTTTTTTGTCCATGTTAATTTGCCTTTATTCTCTATTAGGCTGACGAAGAGTTCAACTGACACTGAAGATATTAAAAAAGCACTCTAGCGCACTTAGCTTTGATTTAAAAATGGCCGCTGGAAACAAACTGCGTTGCCAGAGGCCAACTAGAATTTATTGTTTTTATAGAGACTCTGCGTTACACACGATTCACCATAACTAACCTTATTCGTTATACTTTTTTTAACACTATAAAGTATGAATAGGGGATATGCCATTTTATGTGAGTAGTTAAAGATCAGTTTTCCACATAGCAAGCCTTGATTTATGAACAAATACAAAGCCCTCTTAATTCTTTCAATAAAACAGTGATTTTTTCTAATTCTGTCTCATCATCAGAATGAACTAATGCCAATAATTTTCTATATCGAGCAATAGGTTTCTCCGACTTAACAAGCCAACCTTCTACCTTATTGATCATAGCACTATCTTTATCTTTCATTATGGCTAAGGATAAGTGACGGCAGACTGAATTAAACTCCTCTCGGGTCGTTCTTCTAGCCAGTGATTCCCAAACGGTCTTATCTGGCAATAAATTGATTTTATCGCGCAGCCACAACAATTCCAGCTCACGCATAAGCTGAAAGTATACTGAAGCACAATCCTGTAAATCATTCTGTGTTTTCCTGTTAAGCCAGACAACATCAAGGCATAAATACATCATGTCTAATATTACTGCATTAAATGCCAAGGTCTCTGGGACACCTTTTTTTACAAAAACATCCACTTTATTTTTTATGCGCAGGTTATCCGATTCTGAAATAAAAGATTCCAAGCTAGTTTTTAATTTTGCAATGCCTTCTCTATAAAATTCAATATCTATTTTGTCCTGATCCTGACTTAAAAACCAATGCATTGCTCTTTCAATAACTTGTCTAATATCGCCTAATAACTCGGCTTCAACCTTATTATCTAAATGCAGTTCCGGGGATTCAATCTGATGCCATAAATCAGAAATAGTGACTGTATTGCACACTTGCTTATATACATTAAAGATGGCGACAATAGAACAGCCGGTTTCTTCTATTAACCGAAAAGCCAGCACCATTCCCATCCGGTTAACAAACCCATTCACCAATCCGTTAGCGACTATTTCCCTAGCCAAATAATGTCTGTTAATTTCTTCCGGAAACATCTGTTGCATTTTCTGTGGAAAATATTGCATTAATTCCTGCTGAAACAATGTTTCATCTAGATCCTGTACTTCTGACAGTAATTTCCGCTTCAATACTTGTTTGGTATATGCCAACAATACTGATATTTCTGGCCTAACCAAGCCAAGTCCCTGCTGAATTCTTTGATGCAATTCATCATTATCTGGAATAGTTTCCAGCGTTCTATCCAGGTTTCCACTTTTCTGCAAAATTTCTATCAGCCATTGAACATCAGTTAGCTTGTTCATTGAATTCTGCTCTATCATACTGATGGAACGGTTTTGATAGTAATTATGCTTTAATACCAGTTCCCCCACGCGAACTGTCATTGATTCCAACAACTCATTTCTCTGTTTGTCAGTCAAATCACCTTGTACAACCAAAGAATTAAGCAGTATCTTTATATTGACCTCATGATCTGAGCAATCTACGCCAGCTGAGTTATCAATTGAATCCGTATTAATTTGACCGCCATGCACCGCATATTCAATTCGTCCAGCTTGAGTAAACCCTAGGTTTCCGCCTTCACCGACCAGTTTACAGTGCAACTCACAGCCGTTAATTCTAACTGCATCATTCGCTCTGTCTCCAACATCAGCATTGTTTTCTTCAGAGGATTTAACATAGGTGCCAATCCCTCCGTTCCATAGTAAGTCGACTGATGCAGACAGCAATATTTTAATCAGCTCCTGCGGTGTTACCCGTTCACTATGAATATTAAGCCTTTGCTGGACTTGGGGAGTTAAAGCAATGGATTTTAATGTTCTGGAAAAAACACCCCCACCTTTTGAAATGAGTGTCTTGTCATAATCGGACCATTTTGCTTTGGGCATTGCAAACAACCGCTGTCGCTCATTAAAGCTCTGTTGCGGATCGGGGTCAGGATCAAGAAAAATATATTGATGATCGAAAGCACCTATCAGTTTTATTTTGGTTGATAGCAACATGCCATTGCCAAAGACATCCCCCATCATTCCGCCTATTCCTATTACGGTAAAGGGCTTTTCCAAATAATTAATCCCAAGACGATTAAAATGATGCTTAACTGATTCCCAAGCTCCGCGTGCCGTTATACCCATTACTTTATGGTCATATACGACTGAACCACCCGAGGCAAAAGCATCTCCCAGCCAAAAACCATATTGAATGGACAAGGCATTGGCATAATCAGAAAATGTCGCTGTTCCCTTATCTGCTGCTACCACTAAATAAGAGTCATCCTCATCGTAACAGACGCACGAATCAGGCTTAATGATTTCTCCAGACATCTGATTGTCTGTTAAATCCAACAGCCCTCGAATCAGTATTTGATAACAGGCGATTACTTCTTTGGATTTTTCATTTGGATCGGATATACCCTGCAATCTCTTTACAATGAATCCTCCTTTTGCTCCAGTCGGTACAATCACAGCATTTTTAGTCATTTGTGCTTTCATTAAGCCCAAGATTTCTGTTCTGTAATCTTCTGGCCTATCAGACCAACGTAACCCGCCGCGGGCAACAGGACCACCGCGCAAATGTATGCCTTCTACCCGTGGAGAATAAATAAAAATTTCAAAGTAAGGGACTGGCGAAGGTATATCTGTTATTTTTGATGAATTAAACTTGGTAGAAAAATAAGGAATCCCTTGCTCATCAACGGGCTTTTTAAAAAAATTTGTTCTGACAGCGGCTTGAACCAGATTTAAGTAGCGACGCAGAATTCTGTCTTCATCTAATGACTTAACCTGATCAATAGCCTGTTCAATAGTTGCATACAATTCAATACTGCTATTTTCCTGCGGCTCTAAAGTGGGATCAAAGCGCTGTATAAAATAATGAGTTAACAGTCTGACTACTTCGGGATTTTTCGCCAAGGTTGTTTCCACATAAACCTGGCTAAATGCTATACCAATTTGACGTAAATATAAAAAATAGGCTCTGAATATATTGACTTCCTGCCAGCTGATGCCCGCCCGAAGAACCAGTTGGTTAAATCCGTCATTTTCTATTTTTTCGAACCAGCATTGTTCAAAGGTTTCTTCAAAACACGGTTTTAAAGTTTTTAGATTTAAGGAGGTTGCTTCCATATCCAGCACTAACCCAAAATCATGCATCCAATATACATCTGAGCTGTCATTTTTTATAATCTCGTAGGGTCTCTCATCACACACCTTAACGCCCATATTTTCCAGCATTGGCAAGCTTTTAGATAGCGATGCCTGCCCTTTGCTAAATAGTTTAAAGCGCAAAGTTTTATTTTCAGATGCCGTTAATGGACTGTATAGCAGGCTATCTGCTTCTGATTGAGCTGATATTAAATATTCAATCTTATCTATATCCAGCATCGCCGTTCTGCTGGAAACATCTTCTCTATAGGCGGCCGAAAAACCTTCATAATAGCTGTTAAATAATTGATTGCCCTTGGCTTCACCATGATAGTTTTGAAGATCCTCTTTTAACTCATCGTTCCAGTCTGCCAAAGCTTCAACAATCTGCTCTTCAATCTCTGCAGCATCATAGTTAGCACAGCAACCCTTGGCGCCATGAATAACAAAATGCAACCTTGCTAGAATCGATTCAGAAAGCTGCACACTAAACTCAATATTTTCTGCATCAAATACATCCAGCAAAATATGCTCAATTTTTTTGCGTGTTTCCGTGTAATATCTATCTCTGGGAACAAACACAAGCACAGAAGCAAAATGGCCATAGGGATCTTGTCTGACGAAAACCCTAACTCTTTGGCTCTGCTGCAACTGCAGCAAGCCCTCAGAGAACTCTAGTAATGAGTCGAAGTCAGCCTGAAACAGTTCATCTCTGGGTAATGACTGCAAAGTAAACAATAATGCTCTCGCTCTATGTGAGCCTTCCTTAAAAGAAAACCTATCCTGCAATTGCATTATTTTTGTCGAAACCAGAGGAATTTCATTCAACAGACAAAAATAAGCCGTTGAACTGTATAACCCTAAAAACCGCTTTTCACCTACCACCTCCCCTAGCTGATTATATTGCTTGATTCCAATATAATCCATAAAAACCGGCCGATGGACCGTCGACCTGGACGTTGCCTTGGTTATTATCAAAGGCTGTGCATTATTAATCGCCTTAAATGCAGGCTCTGCTATTGGAAATACTTGGTTCTTGGGTGGTGGTAAAATTGAATCCCGTAAAATACCAAGCCCAGTTTCCGGAATAATTTTAAAACCAAATCCATCATCTTGTTTAATAATTTCATATTCACGATACCCTAAAAATACAAAATGATCATCATGCAGCCATTGTAAAAACTTCAGCTCATTACTGTATTGCTGTTTTAACTCTTTTGATTGTTTCAATTCATCAATCACTGCCTGCATTTTATCCAAACAGGGCTGCCAGTCGTTAGTGGCGGCTTTTAGGTCAATTAATACTCGGGATAAACACTTTTGTAATGAATCCATCACGCCTGCATCGCTCTGCCGATCAATTTCAAGATGCACTAGACATTCAGCCGAAACACCTGACTCCGAGCTGTTGACGTCAGCAAATTTTATGAATTTACCTTGCTCATCTCTTTTTACTGAATAAACAGGATGTATAACCAAGTGGTTGGTATAGCCATGCCGATTAACTTCCATGCTAACTGATTGCAATAAAAAAGGCGTATCCTTTACCAGAATTTCTATAATGGTATGTTTAGATAGCCACCCATGCTCTTCCAATGTTGGATTGTAAACCTTTATTTTCTGCTCAGAAGAAAAGTCTAATGCCAAATTCCAATGCGATAAAACAGCACCATATAAATCTTCTACGGTAACTTTGTCAAAATCATTAAAAACAACGCATTGGTAATATTGCCTGGCAAATTCAACCAGCGTTTCAGCCTGCCCCCTCTGCAACTGTTTTCTAATATAGCTAAATAAATCTATTAACAATTTATTATTTTCTTTAATTACCATGATGTTGCCTTTCCTTATCACATGTGTAAAAACTTACCTCTAATAATACACCTTCGTCCTACTGGATGGTGTTTATTGATTTTATTGAGTGAGAAAAGAAGGTTTTTATTAACGAAACTGAAGTTTCCTAGAAATTCACCAAACCACTACTATCCGTAGTAAAGCGGTCACCATAGAATTTACGAGGGAGTTGTCAGGTTTGGGGCATAGCCTATGATAATCATTATCCAAAGTGGCTTTGGTAATGACGCGCCTGATATCCGGTGTTTTTCAATCGGTCGCCATCATGCAAAAGTTCAGAAGGTTACTCACTTCCTGAGCTTGTCAACATCAGGTGATGGGTTTGCCCGACTCGATCATCTACGAAAGGATACTTTTCATGAGGGGCTTGATTTAAAATCAGCAGGTAATGAAGCAGCGGAAAGCACAGCGAAGAGCGGAGTATTTCCTGCGAATACTTATTGACGGTAGGTTTGGACAGGGTAAGAATGGCTATCGACTGAATTATAATAGAACCAAACGTGCAGATACTTCGTTTGTCTAGTGATGAACCTATCGACCCTGAAAAGGATCTTTTTTGTAAGTTACAAATTAAGTTTTTCAAGGGCTATTGTAATAATAAAGTAATTACTTGCATTAGCATTGATATTGTTATGAGTTTAATTCGAATTTTCACTCTGTTTTAAGCTGGAAAGCAGCTCGCACACAGCGTAAAATATCATAGCTATAAGTTTCATCAAACAATTCAAACAATGGTTTTAGTGCGTTTTTTTGGTCATCAGGTAAATTAATAATAGCCTCTTCTATTTGTTCAATTTCTTTTTTATCCAAATCAACCACATCACTTAGCTGCACAGTGCCTTCTTCTATAGCTTGAGATAAATGATTATAAATAGTCCCTTTTTTTAATTGGCGTTGTTTTGAAATTTTTTCTACTGTATACCCTAGTCTAAAAAGTGCGGTTGTTTCTCCTACCGTATCGGTTAATTCCAGATCAGTGAATTGTTGAAGAACGTTTAAAAACTCAGTACCGTACAATTCGAGTTTCTTTTTACCAATGCCTGAAATAGCATTCATTTGCTGTAAGTTAGTCGGATATTCATCCATCATCGCCATCAAAGTGGCATCATGAAAAATAACAAAAGAAGGCACATCCTGGGCATCTGCAAGCTCCTTTCGTTTGGTTTTTAATGCATTCCAAAGTAGATTGTTTTCACTTTGTTTAATAACTCGTTTTTCACCTTTTGTACGTCGGTTTTTTTCAGGTGCAATGTCTTTACGTAATGTAAGTGTTTGTTCCCCTCGTAAAATAGGCCGACATTTTTCTGTTAGCTTAAAAGCACCATAGCCATCGTAATCAATTTCTACAAAATTTTTTGCAACTAATTGGCGGAAAATTGAGCGCCATTGTTTTTCGTCAATATCTTTACCAATACCAAATGTAGATTGTTTATCATGTCCAAAATTTATGATTCTTTCGCTTGGTTTACCCAGTAATACATCAATTAAATAATTAACACCAAAGCGTTGTTCAGTGCGATAGATACAGGATAAGGCTTGTTGAGCTGGCACTGTTCCATCCCATGTTTCAACTGGGTCTAAACAGGTGTCACAATTGCCACAGCCTTGTTTAAGGTCATCCCCAAAATAGGCTAACAAAGCCTGTCTTCGGCAACTGACAAGTTCGCACAAGGCAAGCATAGATTCGAGTTTATGAAATTCAATCCGTTTATGAGATTCATCAGCAGTGGAGTTGGCTAACATTTGACGCAAGGTGATCACATCTTGTAAACCATATGCCATCCATGCATTAGCAGGCTCTCCATCTCGCCCAGCACGCCCGGTTTCTTGATAATATCCTTCTATACTTTTGGGTAAATCCAGATGCGCTACAAAACGAACATTAGGTTTGTCTATTCCCATGCCAAAGGCAATAGTAGCAACAATGACAATACCTTCTTCCATTAAAAAACGATGTTGGTTTTGTTGTTTTACCTCATTAGGTAGGCGAGCATGATAAGGTAGGGCATTAACCCCTTTTTCTGCAAGCCATTTTGCAATGGCCTCTACTTTATTTCGGGATAAGCAATAAACAATCCCTGCATCACCAGAATGTTCTGCTCTGATAAAATGGAGCAATTGTTGTTTGGCATTTTGTTTTTGTACGATTCGGTAACGAATGTTAGGACGATCAAACCCACTTATAAAGGAACCAGCTCGCTCTAACTCAAGACGCCTAATAATTTCTTCACGAGTTTTTTCATCAGCAGTAGCGGTTAATGCAATGCGAGGAATAGAAGGGAATTTTTCGTGTAATAAGGATAATTGTAAATAATCAGCACGAAAATCATGCCCCCATTGAGAGACGCAATGAGCTTCATCAATGGCAAATAAAGCAATATTTATCCGCTGGAACAAAGATTGAGTCCATTGAGATGTTAGTCTTTCTGGAGCAATATATAATAGATCAAGCTCACCCATTTTTAATTGATGTTCAACTAATCTTGCTTCATCCATTGATAAGGTAGAGTTGAGGAATGCCGCTTTTACGCCAAGTAAGTGCAAGGCGCTCACTTGATCTTCCATTAATGCTATTAAGGGGGATATAACAATACCAACTCCTGCTCTGATGATGGCTGGAATTTGGTAGCATAAGGATTTACCTCCACCCGTTGGCATTAATACTAGGGCATCTTTACCTGCAATAACTTGGTCAATAATATCCTTCTGTTGGCCTCTAAAATCATCATAGCCAAAAACAGATTTCAGTATGTCTTCAGACTGATTTTTCGTGTTTGTTTGTTGTTCCAAATTGATAGATTACTCCATTGAGAGGCTGTCACTTGTATGCTATAAAGATTATATCAAGACCAACCAGAGGAATGCTTTTTTTTAAACAAGGTATACTTTTTTATCAACTGGCTGAAGCGGCAGTAACATGATTTTAGAATAATTTGTTCAGAGTATTAGTCTTAAATGCGATAAAGTCGATAGTTTTAAAGTTTACTCTTTTTGCTTATCATTTACTGAAGATTTAGATGATCTGAAATTGCATCCAAAAGTTTTTTTTCGGATGGATGGATAAAAACACAAGTCAAAAACGGAAATTATTAAATCCTCACTCCCAAGGTTAATTCTTAGTGATTTTTTGATTAAAGTTTTGGGCATGAGTTTTTTACTGGTTGATAAATTACTATAAAGAAGCTTATTATTTTATAATAAGCTGATTAGACAAAGTTCAATTGAGCTAACACAACTTATATCATTATTTTGAATACTCAACATTCGCTGAAACTTAACTATTTATTAGAACATAATAAACACCACTTATTGATGGGTGGGCTAAAAGGTATAGAAAAAGAAAGTCTGCGTATTTGTAAAGAGGGTTGTGTTTCTCAAACAGCGCATCCGAAAGCATTAGGTGCGGCTCTAACGCATCCTCATATTACTACTGATTATTCAGAAGCTTTGCTTGAATTTATTACCCCTCCATTTTCAGATATAACCCAAGCACTCGATTTTATGCATATTATCCATCAATATGTCTATAGTCATATTGATGAGGAAGAAATGCTTCTTTCTGCTAGTATGCCTTGTGGTGTAGATGGTGATAAAAGTGTGCCTATTGCAAATTATGGCAGTTCAAATATTGGTAAAATGAAGCATGTGTATAGACATGGTTTATGGCATCGTTATGGTCGAACCATGCAAGCGATTGCCGGTGTGCATTTTAATTATTCGGTGCCAATCGATTTATGGCCCGTGTTACATCAGCAAAGCCAAAGTAATCTTGAGCTAAAAGACTTTATTTCTGAATCCTATTTTGGTCTGATTAGGAATTTTCAACGTCAAGGCTGGATAATCCTTTATCTATTTGGCGCATCCCCTGCTATTTGTAAAAGCTTTTTTAAAAGTCGTCCACATTTGATTGCTGAGTTTGATGAGTTTGATCAGTATACACTTTATCACCCTTATGCCACTTCATTACGCATGAGTGATATTGGTTATAAGAGTAAAAACCAGGCGAATCTTACAATTGACTATAATTCTTTAACTGGGTATGTGGATAGTTTAGGCAAGGCAATAGAAACACCTTACCCAGATTATAAAAAAATTGGTGTTAAAGTAGATGGGCAATACAAACAGCTTAATGCTAATATTCTGCAAATTGAAAATGAATTTTATAGCACGATGCGACCAAAGCAGATTGCCAAATCAGGTGAGAAGCCTACACTTGCACTAAAAAATCGAGGTGTTGAATACATAGAAATGCGCTCACTGGATCTGGATCTTTTTAATCCTATCGGTATTGGTGAGGACAGCGCACGTTTTATTGAAGCCTTTTTATTAAATTGTTTATTACAAGACAGCCCTCTACATAAGGGAAATGAAGATTATATAAATAATATTAATCAATTGGATGTTGCTCATAGGGGACGTAAACCAGGATTGAAACTTAATCGGAATGGACAGCAAGTCATGTTAAAAGACTGGGCAACAGAAATAATAAAATCAATTGAGCCTCTTTGTGAAATTCTGGATGCAGGTAAACCAGATAAACCTTATAGCAAAGTAGTTAAACAACAACTGGCTGTGGTACAAGACCCTGAATTAACGCCTTCCGCAAAAATACTTAAAGGAATGCGTGAAAACCAGCAACCATTTGGTGATTTTGGATTAAACACATCCAAATGTTATAAACAATATTTTGCACAACATAAATTAGATGAATCCGTTGTTCAAAAGTTTGATGAGATGACGGTTAATTCTTATAAAAAACAACAAGAAATAGAAGCAAATGACAGCATTTCTTTTGACCAGTTTTTAAGTAATTATTTTTTTCAGCATTAAATATGACTTCATTTGATATTCAAACGATTCAAACTGAACTGCAAAACAAAAAGCCTCGCAGCATTTTAAAAGCAGCATTAGAAAATTTTGACAATATTGCTATTTCGTTTAGTGGTGCGGAAGATGTTGTAGTGATAGACATGGCATTAAATATTAGAAAAGATATTAAGGTCTTTTCATTGGATACAGGCCGGTTACATCCAGAAACGTATCAGTTTATTGAAAAAGTAAGAAAACATTACAAAATAGAGATTGAAATCCTTTCCCCGGAAAGGGAATTACTAGAACCTTTTGTAAAAGAAAAGGGTTTATTTAGCTTTTATGAGGAAGGGCATCAACAATGTTGTGGTATTCGAAAAGTAGAGCCGCTTCGCCGAAAACTCTTACAGCTTGATGCCTGGATAACAGGGCAAAGAAAAGACCAAAGTTTGGATACTCGGCAGGATGTTCCCGAAGTACAAATTGATACAGCTTTTTCATCTGATGAAAAACAGTTAATTAAATTTAATCCCTTGCTAAATTGGAGTTCAGCTCAAGTCTGGGATCATATTGAAGCCTATCAAGTTCCTTATAATGAGCTCCACCAAAAGGGCTTTATTAGCATAGGGTGTGAGCCTTGTACTCGATCGGCATTACCCAATCAGCATGAACGTGCAGGGCGTTGGTGGTGGGAAGAAGCAACCAAGAAAGAATGTGGGTTACATGCAGGGAATGTGGATTCAAAATGAAAATAAATAATATTTTTCTCACTAATCAAGTGTGATTTGTAAGTAAGTTATACACTGGTTCTATTAGTATTTATCTAATAAATATTGAACCATCTTTTGAATTAAACCGGTTTTAGTAAAGGCAATATGATGATAAAAATTTTGGAATTAGCGACATTATTAATTATTACTACCAGTTTACCAACGATAAGTTTTGCAGCTCAAGAAGGAAATGATCAGCTTCGTGTACAAACAGGTGTGCCTAAAAGAACAAATGAAACTATTTTCTCTTCTTTGGTGGCTTGGAGTCAAGATGAAGCCTTCTCCAATATGAAATGAGTCTGAAAACGCCCCCGTATTCCAATACAGAGTGAGTCTAAGCTGACAAAACCAGCGAATCTGTTCATGATGACGCAATGAAAGCCATTATGAATATTAAAGAATTAAAAAACACCCAAGAATTACAAACTTTTTTAGACGGAGCCCAAGCAATCGTCT
>JAKIVF010000078.1 GCA_021647145.1 Methylococcaceae bacterium
TGTTATTCCACAGATAATAAGAACTTTACCCAGCAAAAACGTGCAATACAAAAAAATTACCTTCCCTACTCTTTGCCCTGTTTGCCAATCTGAAATTGTCCGAATTGAAGGTGAGTCTATTGCTCGTTGTAGTGGGGGCTTATATTGCCCAGCCCAACGCAAAGAAGCCATTCAATATTTTGCCTCTAGAAAAGCAATGAATGTTGACGGCTTAGGCGAAAAAGTCGTTGATTTATTAGTTGATGAAGCATTAATCAATAACCCTGCTGATTTATTTGCTTTAACAGCTGAACAATTAATTCCTTTAGAAAGAATGGGAGCTAAAAAGGCTAAAAATTTGATCAATGCTCTGACAAAATCAAAATCTACTTCATTAACTAAATTTTTACTTTCTCTCGGTATTAGAGAAGTAGGGGAAGCGACAGCAAAAAACATAGCAGAACACTTTTTAACCTTGGAGGCTATATCACAGGCAGATGAAGAAGCTCTGCAGGAAGTTGATGATGTAGGTGTTGTTGTGGCTAAACATGTCAATTATTTCTTTCGTCAGCCTCATAATATAGAAGTTATTGATGCTCTGATTAAAGCAGGTGTTAATTGGCCTGAAATAAAAGCAAAAGAAACACAAACTCTACCTTTAGCTGGAAAAACCTATGTTTTGACCGGTACCTTACAACAATTAAAAAGAAATAAAGCCAAAGCATCACTTCAAGCTCTAGGAGCCAAGGTTTCTGGTAGTGTTTCAAGTAAAACAGATTGTGTTGTGGCAGGAGAATCAGCAGGATCAAAACTATCCAAAGCTCAAGAATTAAACATTCCAATTATTGATGAAGAAGAATTAATCGAACTGTTATCCCACAATATTTAAATATTTCAGAAAAAAAGTTTCAATTAATTTTCTTTGACTTTCTATTAAAACCAAAGATTCAAGTTTTTGACTGAGGCAGCTGAAAATAAATATCCCTCACATTTTACAAAAATTTCCCTGATTACTCATAAGCTTCCGCTAAAATAGCAGATGACCTGTAAGGCATTGAAAAAAAGAACATCTAGTTGTGAAAATTTAACTTGAATTAATTTAAAATTAACCCTTATTTTTCATAACATTACTTATAGATTTTTATAATGGCGAAAGCTTATAAGGAGTCGGATAGAGCTTTGTTGAATAGTTTCCATTAAGAACTAGGCTATAATCATTTCTAGAGAAAAGAGGATATTTATTTTTTAGAGTTGAACAATCTATGTCTTGATTCTATGCCGATAGGGCATCATTTTCAACCTCAGCTGTTACACAGAGTTATTTATAGAGTCTTTTGTTAACGCATTCTTTTTTTACAATATCAAAATATTCCGGATATCACTATCTCTCGCCCAGTCTACGATTCACCCGCCGTACTTATTTAATATTGAACTCACCCAACAGAACTGAGCCTTGCCTTCTACGTTTAAACAAATACTTTGGTACAAGTTTAATAAACCCAGAATACTTACCACAACAAGACCTGCTCCAACCCATTGCTTGAAAACCTGATCATTTTGAATGATTTTGTTATGCGCCTTTAAACCCATGACATGCCCAATGGCCGCAGCTGGAATTAAGCTTAATGCTTCAATAAAATGTAAATTAACGGACAATGTGATAAAGGTTACCATTTTGATCGTAACTATTGTAAACCATAGAACAAATAACGTATTTCGTAAACGTTCTCGATTTACATTGCGCATAAAAACAGCAACCATTAAAGGCGCACCAGTTAATGACATACCAGCCACATAACCACCAATCATCAATAAAAGCTTATCTGCCCACCCGTGTTGACTTTTAATAACGCGATTTAACACCCAAATTACACCGTAAAATAGTGTTATGGCATAAATAAATAAGTTAAGCCAGATTGCCGGCATATTAACCAACCCAAAGACACCAGCTAACGCTGGCGGAATAATAAACCATAGTGCTTGACGTAAATAAACCCAATCAACATGATGCAAACGTCGACTTAAGGTCAGTCCTGAAAAGAACAGTAAATGTGTACCTATAACAGGTAACCAAAGTAATAAATCAGGCCTGATAAATAACATCAACGGCAGGCCTAGTGCCGCCCCGCCAAACCCTAATCCAGTCCGTACAAATCCCGTCCATACAAATAGTAAGCAAACAACAAGTGTTTCTGAATGCGTTAAATCAAAGAGAAAAGAGTCAGGTAGAATAAACAAATTAGTCATAAAATGAAGTAGAAAACTGAATATTGCCTCGCTCTATAAGGAAAGCCTTATAGGGTCGCTGTTACGTTCCACAACACAATAGCATCACCAAATACTCTATCATTAATAGGTATCAGAAAAAAATGGATTCTTTTGCTATTTTGAGATACAAACTCAGAGAATTTTTCAGGACTGACTAATTAATGTCTTTTATTTTTTCATGGTGTCAGCCATATCACTGAACTTAGACATCACGATAATTCCCTGTTAGAATCTCTATTACTGAATAGAACAATACTTAATTAAAAAGTATACCTTAGCTTTATTTTAGAGTTATATTCAAGGTGTACTTATCTTGTAGTAATAGAAGAATTTATACTCCAACATTTATTTTGGAGTTACTCATCAAATTAAAACTAAAGAAATGGGAGAGTCCTTCAATGTCATTTAATCTCGTTGATCTAATTAAAAATGAACTTGGCGATGTTGTAATTGATCAAGTTTCAAGCCTTTTGGGTGAGCCTAAAGAAAGCACCGAAAATGCTGTTAATGGTTCCGTTGCCGGAATTTTAGATGGTTTATTAACCTCTTCATCAAAAGAAGGAGGTGCTGCAAAACTTGCCAACACTCTTAGCCAGATGGATGATGGGCTATTAGGGAATTTTGCAAGTATGCTTTCTGGTGGTGACCATAGCTCATTAATAGGAACAGGTACAAAACTTCTAGGGTCATTAATGGGTAATGGCGCAATATCAAAAATTGCAACAGCCATTGCTGGTTTCAGCGGTATTAAAAGTAAATCAGCTACGTCTTTAATAGGCCTTGTTGCCCCTCTTATTTTGAGCGTAATTCGAAAAAAAATGAGCAGTGATAATCTTGACGCGAATGGACTTCTATCTATGCTCCAAGGGCAAAAAGACAATATTTCTAAAGCAATGCCTGCAGGCATGCTAGGCATTACTGACAATTCAAAAACTGAAACTTACCAAACACCTAGAACGGAAACGACTCAAGGACCAAGATACGGAAAACTATTGTGGATTCCCTTACTATTGCTTATTGGTTTACTTTCTTATTTCCTTCTTCCTAAATTATTACCTTATGATAGTGTATTAGATGCTCCATTAACATCTGACACCGACGATACTATTTCAGCTATTGACAATGAACCTTCTGATTATGTAAATATTGGCAGTGATCTTGGTAATATTGTTAACTCAGTCACAGATACACTGAGTACAGTGACTGATGCAGACACAGCAACAAAAGCGGCAGTTCAAATTAGCGAAGCTACATCTAAAATTAGTACGTTGTCTGAGGTATTTAATAAATTACCTGGCCCTGCAAAATCAACTATTAGTAGTTTGGCTGAAAACAAAATCTCTACTCTTGAATCTCATATAAATAAAGTAGTTACGATACCTGGAGTAGGGCCTATTTTAAAGCCATCACTTGATACATTAATGCAGACATTAACTTCATTTTCAGTATCTTAAATTAATATTTTCTTTATTTTTTATTGGGTTACCGGAGTAAACTACCGGCAACCCAATCGACCCTCCCTCTTTAGTTAATCCAAACGAAGTATATTCAAATTAGTTAGTTTATAACTGCCGTAAAAGAGTTCTATTTAAGAGCAAAACAGGTAAACCCAATGATTCCTATTCATGATAATAACCCTACCTCTATTACACCTTATGTTACCTATTTATTCATCACAATCTGTGTTCTAGTTTTTCTTTGGGAGCTAACTTTAGCAGAACAACTTGAAGGTGTTTTTTATAGCTTAGGTGTAGTACCTGCTTTATTAGTGGGCGATGGATTCCTACCCGCCGAACAAGTCATAATACCGGCTTGGTTAAGTATATTTACGTCCATGTTTATGCATGGTGGCTGGATGCATTTAATTGGAAATATGCTATATCTTTGGGTTTTTGGAAATAATATTGAAGATGCCATGGGACATGGCCGCTTTATCATTTTTTATTTATTATGCGGCATCGCGGCCGTTTTTTCGCAAGTGATACCAGAGCCAAACTCTATCATCCCAATGATAGGGGCAAGTGGTGCTATTTCAGGCATCTTAGGTGCATACTTACTACTTTACCCGCGTGCTCAAGTTCTTATGGCTATTCCATTAGGAATAATGTTTTTCACAAGGCGTATCCCTGCAATTTATGTCTTATTATTTTGGTTTGCAATACAGTTATTCAGTTCTTATACAAACGATGGTCAACAAGGTGGTGTTGCCCTTGGTGCCCACATAGGTGGTTTTATTGCAGGCTTGGCATTAATTCCTTTTTTTAGATACAAGCATCATCCTATCCATTTCTTTGGTAAAAGATATTAGGTGGTTTTAATCATTTAACTTTCAAAAGAAAGTTTATCACCAAATACATTTATCCAATCTTGACTAAATTGTTGAACCGCAGAATCAACCGCAGGATGCTCTAACATTTGAATCGCTATATCTACCGGTATTGTTATTGCCTTAACCCCCAGTTTCATTACCTCAATCACTTGTAACGTATTTTTAAAACTAGCGGGTAATAGTTTACAGTCCAAGTCTTGCTGAGTAAGAAGCAACTGCAAATCAGAGACTACTTTTATTCCATCATTACCCATGGTATCCATCCGATTAACATAAGGAGCCAAATAATCAGCACCACTTAATGCGGCTAAAATACCTTGCTGTACACTATAAATAGCTGTTGCTAATACAGGTATATTCTGCTGCTTAATTTTTTTTATCGCGGCAAGACCTGTTTCAGTAGCAGGAATTTTCACCACAATGTCATAGGGCAATGAGTTTATTTTAAATGCCTCATCTACTATCTCATCTAGAATTTGACTCACAACTTGAATATGAAAGCGAGCTTCGCTTCCGATTACATTTGCTAATTCAGGCAATACATGGTTAACACCTCGTCCAGCTTTTGCTAATATTGATGGGTTTGTAGTCACGCCTTTTAATGGTAAACACGCGTTTAATCGGCTCACTTGATTAATATCAACCGTGTCTAAATAGAGTTCAATCATTTAGTCTCGCGCTTAAAAGTAGAAGGGGATTTTATATATTTCTCCACGTAAGGTTTAAAAACCAAATAGTGAGATTTCACACTAGAAATAAACCCTTCTTCACCAAAATATTGCAGGATAAGTGATTTAAATTTTATTTTTATTTCAACTTTTTTTGTTTTTATATAGATATAAACAGATGAATTAATTAATTTTTCTAACAACCCCATAATGTATTCATAAGATGTTTTTAACCATTGAAAGGTCATTAATTTATCTTTAGTTAAATCAAAAAGCCAAAAAGTAAAAATAGCAACAGGGATTTTACACGCATAGACACCAATCGAAGTAAAAATATAACCATTAACAAGACAAAACCCAGAAACAAGTCCAAGCACCTCGGTAATTAGTAAAATCACAATAAACACTGTTAATAAAAGATGCCGGTTCATCTCTAAAAATGTTGTTTGAAGAGCATCAAATAAAGCCAGGCTTTTAATGTAATGAACAACGGGCCTGACAAAAACATTCCATATTAATTCTTCAAATATGATGTAACCAATAACAATGATACTTTCAAATACTTTAATAACAAAATTTTTTGTTTTTATTTTTTTTATAATTGTCATTGTTGAAAAAAATATCTTAGAAGAAAGTCTGAATTATAGGGTAATAATACTAATTGAGATGCCCTTATTTGCACCAATTTAGAGTTTCCTGATTACCCACAAGCTTCCGCCGAATCAGTAGATGACTTGTAAGATATTGAAAAATAATAAATATCTATTAATGAAAATTTAACTTAAACTTTTAACTTTGATCAGGTTAAAAAATAACCATTATTTTTCATAAGATTACATTTAGCTTTTTAAAGTGGCGGAAGCTTGTGGGTAATCAGGTAGAGTTTTACTCTTAGGACTGAGGATTTAATAACATCCGAAAGTTTGGCGTAGGATTTTTGCTTCACAGGAGTATCATTAGAATAGGCGCATAGCACAAGCTACGTAACTATTCTAATGGTGCTTCTGTGGAGCCAAAAGACAAGTCAAAGTTCGGAAGTTATTAAACCCTCAGTCCTTAAGTTCCGAGCCCCTCAAATTCGAACAATCATTCTCTCTATTACACTTACACTTAATAAAGAAGGGACGCTGGTTTATAACATATTTTTTGTTGGCCAAACAACAAATCTTATAGAATAACCTGATTACCCATGAGCCTCAGCCAAATGAGAATAGAATCTTTGCAGCTCTCTATAGACCTCGCTATTCCCGAAGTCTTTTATCGAGAATCTATTATTTGTTAGATTCCTGCTAAGAGAATGCAGGAATGACGGGGTGTTTAGTAGGGTGCTTTTAAAGTGGCTGAGACTCATGGGTAATCAGGTAGAATAAAGAGTTGTTACTAAGAAAACAGGTAGGAGGCTTGATTAGATAATGAAAGACAGCTAAAAAAGGGGCGTGTACAAACAACAATTATAGAAAATTTGAGCCTATACACACTTCCTTGTAGGCTATATAGTTTTAGTTTAATCTATGATCAAAATCAACAGATAAAAAAACTTCCTCAACTTATGGAGCCATACAATGTCCCATTTGATCATTCCATACTTGGGGCGCAACACATCCCTGATCGTCTTTCTTAACCGCATCTTCCAGTTTAACAACTTCAAATTGATAAGGTTGATCACCTTTAATTAACACTAATTCAACTGATTTCATTCCTGTCATATTTCCAGATTCATCCATTACATGAACCTCAGGAATGACTAATGTATTGGTTGCTGACATGAACTTAACTTTTTCCGCATCTATAAGACCTTCAGCAAATACTTCACCAAATAATAATGCTGACGCTAAAACAGATAATAATACTTTATTTTTCATAATTTATACCTTGTAACAATTAGGATAATTTTTTTATAAATACTGGTTTTAAAACTTATAGGAACGAAATATTTGATCCTCGTTCAACATAAAGCAAAGATAATTTATTGCCAGTAATTATAGAAGTTATCATACTCATAATTGACTATCAAGCCATAATACATCACATGTAAGCGATATAATTTGTCGTCAAAAATATTAATATTTAATAAATACATCATATAACTTATTCTAATATAGTTATTTAACATAGATTAATTATTACAATATTATAAATCCCTGAAATAAGAAAATAAGCTTAATTAGGCACATTTTTTGCCAGCTTCAAAAAAAACAATCTGAAATTTCTCCCTTAAAGTAGAAAATAGTCGCTAATATTTCTACTTTTTCTGATATTATCCATTACCCCCTGCCAAAATTAAACAAGAACATCATTGAAACATTGATTAAGGACTGAGGGCTAACCTGGCTTTTAGAAACAAATTCTTATCCGTAAAGAAAAAGCAAATAGAGTTCACAATTAATTCATGTTAATTCAATCCACATATAAGCCTGCTTGGTGGTTAAAAAACCATCATTTACAAACAATTTTCCCTTCTTTACTTCGTAAACCCCCAACACCTGTTTTACAACGTGAACGCCTTATTACTCCTGACAATGATTTTATTGATCTGGATTACTATGGAAAAGGGAACCTACCACTTGTTATTTTACTCCATGGTTTAACCGGCAGCTCACAATCTGGATATATAAAGGGATTACAAACAGCTCTCTTACATCAAGGTTTTCGCAGTGTTGCTCTAAATTTTAGAGGTTGCAGTGGTGAATTTAATCTCTCTTCACGTTGCTATCATTCAGGTGAAACTGGTGATATTGATTTTCTTTATAATACCCTTCGAAAAAGAGAACCCAACACACCGATGGCTGCCGTTGGTTTTTCATTGGGAGGTAATGTCTTGTTAAAATGGTTAGGAGAGCAAGGAAATAAACTCCAGCTTTTTGCAGCCACGGCAGTATCAGTCCCCTTGGTTTTGAACGAATGTGCAAATAAACTAGATCATGGCTTTTCTAAATTTTATCGAGCTAGTTTACTTACTGAATTAAAAGATTATATCCGCTTAAAACAGGAATATTTATTCTCTTTGGGCTTCAATGATGAAGCTGAAATACTTAAGCAGCTTGGTGATTTAGAAAAAATCAATTCATTTTGGCAATATGATGACCGAGTTATTGCTCAGCTCTATGATTTTAATGATGTAACAGATTATTATTTTCGCTCTAGCTCGCGGCAATTTTTACAATCTATTACTGTTCCTACTCTTTTAATTCAAGCTAAAGATGACCCATTTATGACAAAAAATGTGCTTCCTAACTTAAACGAGCTATCTCCTTCAGTTGCTTTAGAGTTAACTCAAAGAGGAGGTCATGTTGGTTTTGTGACTGGCAACAATCCTTTTAAAGCTGAATATTGGTTAGAACAACGCATTCCTGAGTTTTTACAACAAAAACTAGAAACTCTATAGATCTATCTCTATTAATTCCCTGATTACACTTTAACTATATACGTTATAATCTGTACTCAATTTTTTTTAAATTAGCAATATAAGCTTCTGTCTATTAATGAAAAAAATATTACGCGATTTTATCTTTGAAGAACTAATTTTTGTTACAGAACCTAGCCAATTTAGTGATGACGAGAACCTATTGGAAGCTGGACTTGATAGCATGGGGATTATGCGTCTAATTATGTTTATTGAAGATAAGTATAGTATTACATTACCTGACACAGAAATAGAACCAGAAAATGTTCAATCATTTAATGCTCTGGAGCAGTGGATTTTAAAATACAAAAAAGGATGAGCAAGAATAAACAAGAAATTATTGAACCACTTAATTTCGCAGATAGCTTCACTTTAGCCATGGATGAAGAAATTCGTAAAGATGGCTTACCTGGCAGTTATGGTTGTTTTGCTCTAGAACTTGATGACAGACCAGATATAGAAACGCTACAACACCGAATCGCAGAATTTAGTCAAAAATTTCCTGTTAGTCTTGCAAGTTTACAACAAATTGGCCGTCATTTTTATTGGTGTAAAAGAGATAATCTACCGCAACTATTTTTTAATCACATTTGTCCTGAAAATGATGAAGGACTAGATTTTCAACAACACACTATTAATCAAATCATTAATCGTAAGGAAAAAAGAGAAAGTATTACACCAATAGAGTTTCATCTGATCACAAGTAGCGCAAAAAATACTTTTTTTATGCGTTGGATTCACCCATTTTGCGATGCCAGAGGGGCGGATTTAATACTACAATTCCTATGTACTAAAGATGAAAATAAACGTCAACAATTTGGCCTTCCAAAAACAGAACCCTTAGTCAATATCCAGTTAGCCAAATATCACTGGTGGCAAAAAATTATTTTATTTTTTAAAGCAAAAATCTATATTGCCAAGCTGGATAAACTTAAAAGTATACAATCCTTTGACCAAAATAAAAAAAAGGAATCAGCAAGCAGAAACCTACATTTAAATTTTGACGTACAAAGATTAACTGAAAGTGAGACCCAGCAAGTCATTAAGCAAGCAAAAAAAGCGGTAGGTTTAACAGGAACTAGCCTTTATTACATCGGTTGTTTGATGCGTGCTTTAGAAAAAATGTACCCTGAAGCAGAAGGTGATGCTTATTGCACTCCTTACGCCTTTAATATACGAAAACAACGCGCCATAACACCGATGACAGGCAACCATGTCAGTGCGTTATTTGCACAAGCACCGAGAGAAATCATCAAAGACAGAAACAAATTATTTACACATTTAAAACAACAAAATACAGGGGTTATCCGACAACAATTAGATTATGCCTTTCTCCCTTTAATGTGGGCTGGTAGTTGGTTATCCTTAAAAGAATATGGAAAAATATTACGTTTATCCAATGGTACGGATAACGAACGAAGTTCTTTCTGGTTTTCAGATGTAGGGAAACTAGACATTCCAGCACAGAGCTTTCCTGGTACGGAGATTAATACCGTCTTCCATGTATGTCAAGTCACTACCCCCCCTACTTTAGCCTTTTTAAGTTGCATCTATAACAACCGGCTCACACTGAGTTACAATTTTATTGAGCCAATTATTTCTTTAGAACAAATTGAGACATTACACCAATTAGTTTTGCTTGAATTACTTGACTGACCTTTACATTTACTCAGAAAAATACTGAAAAGTAAAAAGCCTAGGCTAAGATATAAACATAGCATCACCATAACTAAAAAAACGATAGGATTGTTCTATTGCATGCTGGTAGGCTTGCATAACCGATTCATATCCTGCAAATGCAGAAATTAGCATCAGCAATGTAGATTCAGGCAAGTGAAAATTGGTTAACATCGCATCCACGGACCTGAATTGATAACCGGGTGTAATAAACAAATCAGTATCACCAAACCCTGCTTTTAACTGCCCATTAATTGAAGCCGACTCTAACGCCCTAACTGCGGTTGTTCCAATGGCTATAATTCGCCCCCCCTTTTTTCTGGTTAAATTTATTACATCAACCGTATCCTTCGAAACTGAATAATATTCCTTGTGCATGATATGTTCAGACAAATCATCAACTCTTACCGGTTGAAATGTACCACTTCCTACATGCAAAGTAACAAATGCTTTAGCTACTCCCTTTTGATCTAACTTTTCCATCGTTTCCTGGTCAAAGTGCAAGCCGGCAGTTGGAGCAGCAACTGCCCCAGCTTGCTTAGCAAAGACTGTCTGGTAACGTGTTAAATCATCAGCATTATCTTCACGAGTAATATAAGGAGGTAATGGAATATGTCCAATTTTATCTAATACTTCTAAAATTGTTTTATCATTTAAAAACTCAAGGAAAAATAAATCGTTCTCCCTACCCATTACGCTGCAATTAAAACCCTCTTCTAGCTCAATAACAGAATCTTCCTTAGGTGATTTGCTGGAACGGATATGTGCAACAGCATGGTATTCATCTAAAATTCTTTCAATCAGAATTTCTATTTTTCCACCCGTCTTTTTCTTTCCATATAAACGTGCCGGAATAACCTTTGTATCATTTAAAATTAATAAATCATTATCATTGACTAAATCAATAAAATCGACAAATAGTCTATCTTGAATCGCACCCTTTTTTTTATCCAAACACAATAACCGACTTGCAACTCGTTGTTCTAATGGTTTTTGGGCAATCAGATTTACAGGTAAATGATAGTTAAAATCACTTTTTTTCATATTCCGTTTAGTTCCTTTTATTTCGACTTCCCTGTTTCAGTTAATTTTTTAAGTTGCCTAATTAATTGCGGATAATCTTGTAAAGATCGTTTTATAGCTGCAATATCGAAACTATCCGTATTATGCTTTAATTGTTTTGCAAAGTCAGCAACAATAGAAATAGGATATTGGTGGGAAATTTCCAAAACCATGTCTGAAAATATTTGAATTGCTGAAATATTGTTGCTTGTAGAAATATCAAAGCATTGTTCCGTCATTTTTTCTAACCTATCTATAGCTGGTTTTAAATGTTTTTCCTCTAAATCAGTCAATTCATCTATTGAAGAAACATCATCAAGGTCAGCTTTTTCTTCAAAAGGTAAAAACTTACATAATTCTCTGGTTAAATCTATTTTAAGCACTGGTTTTCTCAAGTATCCACTAAAGTTTTCAGTTCTTAAGCGTTCAAATTCATCTGTCATTACTGAAGCAGTCAATGCCACAATAGGAACATCAGAAAATAACTTAATCTCTCGAGCTGCTTCATAGCCATTCATCACTGGCATACGAATATCCATCAAGATAAGGTCAAATGGCTGTTTCTTAGTTAGTTCAACAGCTTGCAATCCATTTTCAGCTTGTACTGTTGTTAAATTAGTTTCGGCAAAATTAGCTAATAGTAAATCACGATTATCAGCAATATCATCCACAATCAAAATGGTAGCAGGAAGAAAGCTTATATGATTACTGGGTTTAGTTTTTTCCTTACTTACTTCAACTGCTAAAGGCGCAACATGTACATCTTTTAATTTAATGCTAAAAATAGAGCCTTCCCCTAATTCACTCTTAAGCGAAATCTTCCCTCCCATTAATTCAACTAATCTTTTACTAATTGATAGTCCCAATCCTGTACCTCCATACTTCCTTATATCTTGTCCATTTGACTGCTCAAAATCATTAAAAACAATTTTTTGTTGATCATCTGAAATGCCAATCCCCGTATCTTCAATATCTATCACCAAATCAAGTTTACTGCGAATTGTATTTTCATTTGTGGTATAAGTAATCACTCGAATATGCCCTTGATCGGTAAACTTAACTGCATTCCCAATTAAATTAAATAAAACCTGACGCAATCGTGTCGCGTCTATTTGTAAACTTGTTGGTATCATTGGATCTATATCAAGTATAAAATCAATATTTTTTTCACGCATTTTTAGCATAAAAATATTACCTAACTCGGAGAATAAATCATGAGGGTTACAAGCAGTCTTCTCAATCTTTAACTTTCCTACTTCTATTTTTGATAGATCTAAAACATCATTAATTAGAGTGAGTAAATTATTGCCGGCAGATTGAATAGTTTTGACAAACGTTTTAAGTTTTGGATCTTTAATTTGTTCATTAAGTAATTCAGTAAAACCAATAATAGCATTCATGGGAGTACGAATTTCATGGCTCATATTTGAGAGAAACTCTGATTTCGCCTGTGATGCACGCTCTGCATGCTCTTTTGCTTGCTGTAAAGTGGCTTCTATTTCAAGTCTAGTGGTCATATCAACAGCAATGGTCAATAATGCTTTTTTATGCTGAAAACTGATGGGCATAACTGATAACATCATAGACCGAACTGTCCCGTCAAGATTCTTAAATCGTAAAATTTTCTGATCTATTTTCCCTTTTTCGACAACCTCTTCCACCATCATCTTACGATCATTTATATCATGATAAAAATCTGAAATATTGTATTGATCAATTTCATCTCGATGAATTTTATAATCAGCCAAAGCCTTAGGGTTTGCCATCAAAATATCACCCTCAAATGACGTGACAATTATTTGCAAAGGAATATTGTCTATTAATAATTGAGTTTGATCTTCGATTTCTTTTCTAAGTTTTATTTCTTTAACTAGCTTCCTGTTCCAGTAAATAAAAAGTGAAAAAATAGCAAAAAATAATCCAGCTATTTTAGCTAGTAAATCATAATCAATTTTATCAGCGTACTTATGCTTTCCCCATTTATTATAAATAGTTTGTTTTTCACCTTGACTAATGCTGGCAAGTGCTCGATTAAATAAAGGTACCAGCGGAGAAAATTCTTTTCGCATCCCAAATGCCAGCTTAGTATTAAATTTAGTTTTCCCTACAATACGAATATTGTTTATTCCAAGCTCTGACATATGAAAACTAGCCTGAGCTAAAGTGGCTACAAGAGCATCTATCTTACCTGTAGAAACAGAGGTAAGCCCTTGCTGTATACTATTAACTATTTCAAAATTAATATCTGGATAATTAGCTAATATTTTTGGCACATAACCATATGCATTAATAACCGCTATTTTCCTATCTTTTATTAGACTAATATCCTCTACATAATCTTCATCATTTTTCATCACAACAACAACGGGACTAGAAAGATAAGGTTTGGTAAAGGTTAAATGTGATTTTAAATCTGAATCTCTAGTCTCAGAGAGCACATCAACTTCACCTCGTTTAACTTTAGCAATAGATTCAGTCCATGTTTTACTAGGAATAATGTCAATCTTAATCCCTAGTTTCTGTTCAATAATTTTTAAATGCTCGGCAACAATACCTATATAATTTCCCTGTTTATCAAAAGCTTCATAGGGCAGCCAATTTGGATCACCCGTAAACCTAATAACCGGGTGACTCTTAATCCAATTTTCTTCCTCCACTGACATGTTAATTTGAATAACACCTTGTCCTTCAACTTGATGTTCCTGTGCCGCCTTTACATTGGAAGCATAAAATAGAAGCAGGGACACTGAAAAAAAAAGCAGTAATTTGAGCAAAAAATCAAGATGAGTTCGATTAACCAAGAAAATATTTAAAACATCATCCCTAATCATAGTTTTTTCTTTGTTTTTCATTTTAAATCTATCATCATACATTTGACTCATAATAACATCCTTTTCATTAATTACAGTATTCATAAACAGTTGAAAAAATTACTAAAACTTAATCAATTAAGACCCCCTTACGGTCTTGTGCATAAAAAAGATGTTAAAAACCAATATATCCGTTGGAATATTAAGGTTTCCTACAACTTATTTATAATAAAGAACAAATGAGTCTTAACATCCCATCAAGATTATTGACACTAAAAGCATCAGAAAATCAATAAAATTACTTTTGATTCAACGGATAGAAAAGTATTAATCAATGCCAACAAGACAAACGAAAAGCGGTATCAATCAGCACCGCGAATAGTGCCGGCAAAGGATGATAAATAATATATCTAAAAACAGGAGTGCCTTTGTTCTGTCCACTCATCGGTCGACAAGAGTCAGATAATGATGAACAACTAATTTTTTTTAATTATTAGTCAATATAATCAAAACTATAGAATAAATATCTAATCTAAATTATATTATTTATCTATTTTAAACATGACTGCCCTTTAATATGTGTCGGGTATTGTAGACACATGTATACTTAACTGATAAGCTACTGTTTACTCTGCTATTTAAAAATAAAAAAAAGAATACATGGCCCATAAAACTCATATTCTAATCATTGATGATGTTGTAGAAAATATTCAGGTTGCGATGAATATTTTAAAAGAAGACGGTTATGATTTTTCCTTCGCAACACAAGGTGCAGAAGCACTAACTTTAATTGATCAAAACACTGATCAATTTGATCTAATTTTACTTGATATAATGATGCCCGGTCTAAATGGCTTTGAAGTTTGTCAAAAAATAAAAAATGATCAGAATTCTAGAGAAATTCCTATTATATTTTTAACTGCAAAAGTTGATGTGGATGCTATTACACAAGGGTTAACAATAGGCGCAGTTGATTATATAGTAAAGCCTTTTCATGGAGATGAATTGCTGGCAAGAGTCAGGACACACATTCAATTATTTGAGGCGAAGAAATTACTCAAACAAAATAATATCGCACTAGAAACAAAAGTTAATTTAGAGCAAACAAGGTTATTGACAGAACTTGAAGGTAATCAAAAAGAAATGATTTGGATGTTAACAGAATTGATGGAATCAACTTCTGATGAAACGGGTAAACATATTCGACGCGTTGCAGAAATATCATCGTTATTGGCGCATTATCATCCCGCTTTAAGTAAGGAAGATGAAGAGACACTCTTTCATGCATCACCCATGCATGATATTGGAAAAATGACAGTCCCTCATCATATTCTTCATAAACCCGGACGATATACAGAAGAAGAATTTAATATTATGAAAGACCATACTTCAAATGCTTATAGACTACTTTGTTGTTCTAAACGTAAATTAATGAAAGCAGCTGCAATTATTGCTCATGAACATCATGAAAAATGGAATGGTAAAGGTTATCCGCGGCAACTTAAAGGTGCAGCAATTCATATTTATGGACGGATAGTGGCGTTAGCAGATGTATTTGATGCCTTGACTCACAGACGATGCTATAAAGATGCCTGGAATATAGAAGATGTTCTTAACTATATAAAAGGTCATAAAGGAACACAATTTGATCCAGAATTGGTTGACATTTTTATGGAGCATGTTGATGAGTTTAAAATTATTGCTAATCCAAATTAAGTCTTTAGTGATATTTACCTTTCCCAATGCAATAAACAGCAGGCTCATGTAGAGAATATTTTTTTATTTTTCTATTGCTGATCAAGAACACATTCATAGAACAGAAAGTCTTTTTTTGATGGTGCTCAAATAAGCTGTACTTTGGAAGTGATCTACGTAGTTCGTGAATCAGAATGCGAATAACTGTGCGTAAACGTTCTAAAAATTTTTTACTTTCTCTCAGCACTTGATGTGACGGAAGTAACGAATAGCTAACTTTAGGTTTTTAACCTCCGAGGTGAACGTTCATCGTTGCTAAGTACCGTAGACTTTAGCTAGTTTATACAAACGATTAATAATATAGATCGCCAGTTTTGTATCTGTCGGATAGGTGATGTTTTTTTCTTGTACGGTTCTATCAATGTTAACCGTTGTCTCTAATACCACTTTTCCATACAACCCGACACTCACCTGAAATATTTTCTCGAAACATTCTTCGCCAGTCCGTTTTCTGAAATAAATCCATTCTGTGCCATCACATGACAAACCCAGACTGAACTCCGTTTCTCCACAAAATGCTTAATAGTACCTGATTACCCACAAGCTTCCGCCACTTTAAAAAGCTAAATGTAATCTTATGAAAAATAATGGTTATTTTTTAACCTGATCAAAGTTAAAAGTTTAAGTTAAATTTTCATTAATAGATATTTATT
>JAKIVF010000079.1 GCA_021647145.1 Methylococcaceae bacterium
TGGCGTACAGTGGCAATCACCCAAAAACGGCTTGTTTGCTCGCCTTAGTGGCGACTACCATAGTAGTGATGCGATGGGCTTAAATATTCTAGTAGGCTATAAATTTAATACCCCAGAAAAAAGCACCACCCTTAAGCCGACCAAAAAATACACCAAACCAAGACGTGTTGTAAAACGTAAACCAGCTGCAGTTAAACGAAGAACACCCACTCGTAGAAAAGCACCTGCCAGACGTATCGCCAGTAACGCACCACCTCAACTACTACACATCATCAGCAATATTGTAAAGCAACCCGCATTTGCTGGCGTTCTTAATGGAGTAGACTTCAATCCACGCACTGCAATCTTAACACCTCGCGCAAAAGGCGTACTCAACGGCATTGCACGAAAACTAAAAAGCCATCCCAAAATGCGAGTTGCCATTATTGGGCATACCGATAGCCTCGGCATTACAGCCGAAAACAAGCTTTTATCAAGAACCCGAGCATCTGCTGTGAAATCCTACCTAATCAAACAAGGGATTAATGCTCGCCGCATGGTCACAGAAGGGCGAGGTGATTCTCAACCACGAGCTACCAATAGCACCGAAGGCGGTAGAAGAGCAAATCGACGTATTGAATTGCGCGCTTTATAGCTCGTAATAATTACCCAATTTGCAAAAAATAAACTTGGGCAGCACACCCGCTTTATACCCCAGCTATTTAGATAATTTATCAAAAGACAGAAAGAACGAAAACATACCCCAATGTTTTACGAGCTATACCCAAATCTGGTGTAAGAGTAGTTTTCTTTAGGAACGACCTCTGAATAAGTCATTAGCGCAAAAAGATCATGTTCAAGGAACTATACTTTTAATTTATCCTCACTATTGGGGTAATGCAAGGCTGACCTTCGTCTCTCCATCTAATCATCATGCTATATTAGGTGGCGAGCCTACGGAGTTACTCTGTTGAACCCAAGCCAGCTAAGGCATATCAGGGTGTAATTATGCATACGGATCAAGGAAGCCAGTACTATTCAAAAGCGTACCAAAACACCATCAAGCGCCATCATTTAAAAGACAGTATGAGTGGCAGGGGCAACTGTTATGATAATGCCGTCGCTGAAAGCTTTTTCCATACATTGAAATCAGAGAACATGTTTATGGTTTTATTATGAAACTTATGAGGAGGCCAAGCGTTCAATATTTTGGTATACTGAGAGTTATTATAAGCGTATTAGACGACATTCAGGCATTGATTAAAGCCCGAATGATTTTGAGAAAAAGGCACATCGCCTTCGGCACTGGCAACGACATCATCGACTTTTAAATACTGTACCTCTGTCCAGCACAGGCGCTTAATCCATCAAAATCAAGCTACTGCGAACCAGCATAACAGGCTTATCTATGTTCGCTTTACCTCGTTAAAGAGCTAAGGTTATTCGCCTCGGTTAAGCAAACAAGCTACACCCATTCTACTTGCTCTCGCTACGCTTGATTTTAATAGACTAAACGCTAGCCCTTTTCCACATGGGGTGTTCTTTGGTGACGTCTATGCTACCAAACTCGGTGGTGAGGTGGTAGTAGTCAGATGCGATTCTGCCAAAGGTTTTTAGTATTTTTTGCGGCTTATCTTCATAACTGATTCTGGCGCGCGAAAGGACAGTAGACTTTAATTAATAGGGTTATAGCTCATTATTCATAACTTGGCTGTAGTTTGTGGCCAATCAGGAAACTTTGTACACCGCTTCCATAAGTCATTAATTTTATTGTAAAATAACCGCCCGTCGTAATAAGCGGTTGAGCCAAACGTCACATAATCAGGGATAAACGTTTGGTTGTCCTATCTTTTTTCTATACGGTAGAGGGCGAAGTCCTAACTACAACACAAGACGGCTTTAACAAACCGGCAATAGGTAGTCGTATAACACTTGAACCAGACATTGATTACCATTCTGGAAATGCGAGTAGCGTAGATTTACATAGTATGGATGCTGTTAATGACACCTTGTTGCACCAACAGCTTATGCTAGGCTGTAACGCCTCACCACTTTAATTTTAATGAAGTAAGAACTATGAAAAAAAAACCACTTATTATCAGCGTTATTATTTGTTTTATAGTAGCTATCTCTTCCTTTCTTTATTTTAGCCCTACTGTTGTTTACCCTTGGCAAGATAAAGATAAGTTGTTATTAACGGCTCTCATAGAAAAAGATTTTGATAAGTTTGAAGCTTTATTAAAAAAAGGAGCCAACCCTAACAAAATATACAGCTCTGAACCAGAAGACTGGGTCATGTGTGAAGCCAATAAACTGGGTAACACCAATTTTTTAAAGCTTGCCATTGAATATAGTGGCAATGTGAATTTAAGAAATGGTAAAGGCTTATACAGTACGCCCATATTCTGTTCAGGTACTATGGATAATTATGAAGCCTTTCGTCTTTTATTTGATAATAATGTAAATATTGATATTAAAGAATGGCCGAATGCAACCAAAATAAAAGAAAACAACCCTCATCTTAAACCAGAACTTTGGGGAAAGACCTTTTATGGTTCACCAATTATCAATACTGCAGATAATAATCAATACCATGCAGTCTATGACATGTTACAAAGGAAAAAGAAGTTAACGTGGGAAGAGCAATATAGCTTAAAGAATAACATCATATCAGGAAGTATTGACCCGAAAAGTATTGAATATGTATGGAAGATAAAAGTTGCTGAGTTGCTCCTTCAACGTGGTTATGACATTGATATGGCTAAAGTACGTAGAGAATAGCCGGTGTTGTCCTGTCCGAACTGTCCGCCTATTTCCCCAGCATTTTTTCAACCCTTTTTTTGAAAATCAACGTCGTGATAGCTTAATTCTTGCTCACCTATCCCAACTTTCCTTCTAAAAATAGTAGAAAAACACGACGTTTCTTACAAAGAGCTAACTTCCCAAAACCTCAGCCACGCTAAAGCCCTCCAAAGTACGGACAGCTCAAAATGAGTTGTTGAGTAAACTAACCATCAGGCGGGTTCTCTCGTTGCCATTGCCTTATCTTCTTCTGATAAACTGATTCTGGCGTTTTGTTATCCAAGTTTTGATGAGGTCTTATCTGGTTGTACCAAAACTCAAAGCTATGGATGAGATAGGGTAAATCTGAATCATTTTGTTTGGGTAGATGTTTAATCGTCGTTTTGAGCGTTCCAAACAATCTTTCAATCCTGCCATTTTGCCAAGGGCAGTGTTTTTGAGTCGTTTGCTTTTTTATGCCGAGTACCCCAAAGCCCAAACTTTATTAGCGTTGAGTTAAAGCAGATTTCATTATCGGTGCGGATGTATAGTGGCTTGGGTGTGGTTTCTAGAATATCCAGTAATTGTCTAAGAATAGTAATACTGGTTTTCTGTTTCATTGGGATTAGTTTGGCTTTTCGAGTGTGGTGTTCAATGATACCGAGTACGGGTTGTTGATTTACAAAAGTTATATCCATACCCCAGACTTTATTGAAGGGGATTTGATAGGCAGGCTGGTTTTTGATTTTCTTCCTGAGTACCTGTATCTCGTATTGGTAATTACGCAGGTGTAGTCAACGAAAGTTTTACCGATACTTTCTTGTTTGGAGTGATTATTAGCGTAGCGTTGATTAAAAATGATTGAGATTGTTCTACAACTTGCCGTTGGCATAATGGCTTTTATCTTGATGACTTCATCTATGACCCATTGAGGCTTTTTACGGTTTGGGTACAGATCTAATAGACCTTCAAAGGCTTTGTTGTTATTTGATTGCTTGAAGTATGGTTTTTTAATGTGCCGTAATTTGAAAACAACTGTGAGGATATGAAGCAGTAAAAAGAGAATCATATTGCCAAGTTAGCGTTAAGCCATCATCTTTTATAAAATTTATCTGACTATCGCTCTAAAAATCAGGATAAACTCTTATTTTCACCCCAATAAAACGACACTTGGTCATAAAAACACTAACCTACGGTATCCCCCCTATTGAAAAAAGTAATACAAAAGAGTAAAACTCTTATATTAATTCCATAACCCCTTGTTTTATGTCGTCTACCCTTAAACATCAAAGTTGGGCGAATTTTTGCAAATCATGCACAACCTAGTCATGAACCAGGTGAGAAGGAATATAAAACTTACTTTCAATACTACCAAAGTGTTTACATAGAAACATGGGATAAAGATCATGCAAAGAAAAAAAATTAAAAACCTATTCATTGCTTCAATAATAAGTCTTTTAACAACGAGCTTAATTGCATGTACTGATACAAAAACAGTTAACCAAGAAATAATTATTTTTGAAAAAGTAAAAGCACTTACAAAAAGCACGCCGAAAAACTTGGAACATATTGAAAAAACTATAAATTTCAAGTTTGACGAAAGTGTCAACAATGACGCATTTAATATAGCAACTGCTTCTATTAAAGCCCTAAATAAAACAAATTTTAAGTCTATTGAGTACCGACATAGGTTTCAAGATGAAAACCCATTGGGTTTACTAATTTTAAAACTCAAAAATTCAAATTGTATTTCAAAAGAAACTATTACTAATAAGCTTGGAAAACCGCTTAGTAAAGACATTTCCAGAGTCCACTTTTTCTCAGGTAAGAGAGGAGTAACTCCATACAAAGACGTATTAGAATACTATATTTTTAAAGTTAATAATAAGGGTCTATCAGTAAGTTTTCCTGTTAACCCTAAAACAGGAGTTCCCCAACAATCAGCTTGTGTATCTGGATTTACCATTGATTATGATGAGTACAGAATAAAACCCACTACTCTTTCTAAGTAAGAGTATAAGTAAGGATAATATGCAAAAACTTACCTCACTCCCTCCTCTTAAACAGCTTAGTTTTCTGTTAAGCATAGCCCTTGCCTCCTTAACATTCTCCACCACCTTCGCCGCATTCCCACAACAATGTGGTAACGGCACAGGCAAAGATCCTTGTGCGCAAACTACTCAAAGTTCTGCTGTAGTAGGAAGTACTTCAAGCTCTGGTCAAACGTCTTCATCCGCAGGCAACCCGATTAGTGTGATTACGGGGGATAAGTTTCAGCTTGAAACAGACTACTCTTCCTCAGGTGGTGTGGCTTCTTTGCGCTTTAAGCGTTTTTATAGTTCGCTTAATACGGTGCGTGATTCGGGCTTAGGTCAGGGTTGGCGACATTCATTTGATCTTGCTCTTACGGCTAAAGCAGATGGCAGTGTACTCCAGATTAGACAAAGCGATGGCAGACGGGTTATTTTTAATCGGGTGAATGTTCATTCAAAAACCTATCGTGGGGTAGCCCCTCAGGATGGGATTGTGACGCGTTTAGGTGATACGAAGCCATTGGGGTATGTCCACAAAACCAAAAAATAACATACCCCGAAACATACCCCAATAATATGACGGATGAAAAAGTACTGGGGTCAGGTCTTTGTTCTTGCGTTAATTATTATGCTTTGTTAAACTTCCTCTATGGCAAGACCCTTAAGAATAGAATTTGCAGGCGCTTTATACCACGTTACTTCTAGAGGTAATGCTCAGCAGGATATATATCTTGATGATGAAGATCGTGAGTTATTTATGCTGGTATTAGGAGAATGTTGTGAGTTATTTAATTGGTCAGTTCACTCATGGTGTCAAATGACAAATCACTATCATCTGCTAATTGAAACACCTGATGCAAATTTATCCAAGGGTATGCGTTACGTTAATGGTGTTTATACACAAAAATTTAATCGAAAACATTCAAGGGTTGGGCATGTATTTCAGGGGAGATATAAAGCAATATTAGTTGATAAGAATAAATATTTACAGGAATTATCTCGTTACATTGTTTTAAACCCCGTTCGTGCTGGAATGGTAGAAAGTGCGGAAAATTGGGATTGGAGTAGTTATGGGGTTACGGTAGGTATGAATAACTGTCCTTCATGGTTTGACCGAGAATGGATATTGAGTAGCTTTGGCAAGAATGAAATAACGGCAATTAAACACTATATTCAGTTTGTAGCAAATGGTGTGCAGCAGCCCTCTCCTTGGTCAAAGATAAAGAATCAAATTTATCTAGGTTCTGAGGAGTTTGTAGAACAGGTGCAATCACATATAGCAGATAAAAATATTTCAGAAATTCCCAAGATACAAAGACGTGCAGTACCGAAGACGCTTAAAGTTTATGATGAGCTTACAATAGCCGCAATGAATCAATTGTAATGGCTTATCGAAGCGGTGGGTATACATTGGAAGAGATTGGTAAGCACCATTCATTACATTATTCTTCTAAATGAGGTAGTCAGTTAACGCCTCCACACACTATATGTTGTGTTGCTGCCAATCAAAGCCGAGCAAGAGAATGTAAATTATGCTGTGATTATTTTTTACTCTAGCACTAATTATCCTATATCTCATATTTTGCCCGTCCACAACCTCATTGTGCAAAAAAGAGAAGCTGATTGGCCCCTAATATTCAAGGCTCATGTAGAACTTAATTTTACCAAATGAAAAATAGCGTATAACTCAACCTGTAGCTTACTATGCGTCTGTTATCACGCATTCAAGACAAACAAAAATCCTGCACTAGCTGTCAAAGTTATTGGTGCGCGTTAATACAATTGAATGATGAGTAAGTATTTAACAAAAAAACTGTCTCTGTAAAGCAACACATTTACCTGTTTAAACTTTATTTTTTTTGTTAATTACCTCTCAGAAAAAAGAAAATTGTAATTACTATTTAACTTAAAATTTCAGTTCTTTACAAGTCTTTGTCACACCACCACTCCACCTCTCTATAAATTATAACTATTAATTAGGCATAATAATTGCTTATAGGTTATATTGAAATATACTTCTCAAAAATACTATTTACAAAAAATACTCCTATGAAAAAAATACTCTTATCTTTACTTTTTTTAGCGCCAACATGGGCTAATGCAGTGTGCAATTCGACATATACCCTCCCCAACAACGAATGGCATTTAATTAGCCTTCCTTGTACCCCTGGAAATAATAATACGGTCGCAGATGTACTAGGTGATGATATTTCTGGTACATTAGGCGAGGACTGGGCCATTTTTAAATTTGATGCCACTATTCAAAGCTATAAATCTTTGGCAAGTACAGATGTAGTTGAGCAAGGTCGAGGTTACTGGGTTATTCATTATAATGAGACCAATGACAGTAGCGTTGAATTAGATATGCCACCATCAAGTACAGCAACAGGGGCAGAACAGTCAGCTCAATGCTCTTCAGAAAATGGTTGCTTTAATATTCCACTGCATGCAAGTCAAAATGAAATTCAATTGAATATGTTAGGTTATCCTTATACAAATAACCATGCTTGGAATACTACTCAGATAGTCACCAACGGCTCATGTCAATCACCGGCATGCACAGTCAATCAAGCATCAAGTGATGATAAAAACATACTTGAAAATAAAGTTTCGCTCTATGTGGCAAATCAAGGGTATATTACTGTCAATAATTCTGGAGAATTAACACCTTGGTCTGGTTTTTGGGTTACAACTCTGGAAAATGCATCTGAAGAAGGTCAGCCACAATTATTAATCCCAATACCAACAGACAGTGTAATTGATGAACCAAGCACTGATCATCCAATCCCTGAAATAGCAGAAATTGATAAACTCAATATTCTGGCTTTAATCAATCAAGCAAGAAGTCAAGCAAGGTCGTGTGGATCTTCTTCTTTCTCTGCTGTACCTGCAGTGACTTGGAGTAACAAACTCTATAAAGCTGCTTATGAGCATAGCCAAGATCTTGCAATTAGCAACACCTTTTCCCATTCTGGATCTGGAACAGAATCTGACTGGTCTGGATTCGCTTTAAACAAACAGAGCGACGTCAGCGATCGTCTAGCTACTTATGGATATAACTGGAACTCATATGGAGAAAATATTGCCGCTGGACAGAGAACTCTTGAAGATGCAATCCAAGGATGGATAGATAGCCCTGGACATTGTCAAAACATTATGAGTTCTGATGTTACCGAAATCGGGATGGCGAAAGTGATAAATTCCAGTTCAAACTATGAATATTATTGGACACAAGTTTTTAGTAGACAACGTTAAGTTTTTTTGTATTAGAAATTTTTGTTTCTCTAACAAAATAGCTTTAGTCGCATAAACGCGACTAAAGCTACTCTTAAAGTTTTGAGCCGACAGATTACGTTAATTATTGCGGTAAATTCTGACGAAAAATATCAGCCAAAAGGTCAGCGTTTTTTTCAAGATTATATTTATCAATATTCCGCTTACGAAGTTCAGGGTCAAAAGCATCTGCTAAACCTTGAGCATCAGATGGCGCAACTAACAAAAACCATCGACTCTATTTCTAATCCGTGTTGTTACGTAAGGGGTTTCCATTGACATGGCTTCCATTAATACGACAGGAATACCTTCTACAAAGCTGGGAATAGAAAAAGTATCTGTGTGTGAATATAGGTCGCGGATGCGATCTTGGTTAGCCGCTCTTTCAAAAATAATATCTTTTTCTAATCCGGTTTCTTGCACATGATTTTCTAGTAGTTGACGGTCTACACTATCACCGACGATTCTTAACCTGAATTTTTCCTCTGTTTGATAATACTATTTATTGCATCAACTAAAATATGTTGCCCTTTTGCTGAACAAAGTCTTCCCACACAGATAACCTTAAAACGCTGGGACTTGCACTGAATTTTTTGGGTTTAAAAACAGAAGGGTCAACGCCCAATCGAGCGACTTTAAGTTTATGCAAATGTTCATAAGGGTGAGAATTTTGAAAGCTGATTCCTTGCGAAATGACTAATACAACATTTAAAACCAGACTTAATAACTTTTTCACCTAAGTATTGGCGATCAGCATCGTAAAATTGATCAGGGCGTGAACCGTAATTGAAAAACCAAATCCAAACACTTCTTTTACAAACATTGCAATGGTAGCGACTTGGCTGCCAAGGTGTGCATGCAAATACGTTTGATTGCGAGATTGAATCCAAGTACTAATCATCAATGCTTCGGTTAAGTAAGCAACACATAAGGTTGATGAGCGATAGCGTAATCCGGCATTTTTGATATTATGAAAAAGGTGGGGGCGTTATCACACTTTTACATCCGGGTTATAAAAAATCCTATTTGAATACGCTTAGTAGGCTTTCTGATATTTTAAAAAGTGTTGCAGATGTTTAAAAAATGCTGGATAACGCTGCCGATTATCCAGCTTACGGGTTACAGCAATAAAATATGATAAAAATATATTTTCTAATGTTAAGAATGCTTCAAAAGCAGACAGAAATATTGTATATGATACAGTTAAAGTCAACGGTGCTATTTTTAAGTATGTATCTGATAGCTTAAAAAAGAGAAAGACATGAATGCGTGTTATTGTAAAAATTCATTGAGCTTCACCTGTTATGGTTTTATCACCTTTAGTTTAATGTGAAAGATTTAAACTAATGGGAGAGGCTCAATGAGTATAAAATGCTTCCAGTTGACCATATAAAGCGACACAAATTTTTTTGCAAAAAGATGCAAAATTTCTGCCACTTTTACGTCAACTGAAGCAGACGTTCAGGCTGTAGGATAACCTAAAAGAAGCCGTTATTCTCAAAAACTTTATTTTTTAACTTATTGATATTAAATAACTAAATTTTACAAAAAATGAATTTTTATAGAATATAGAGGTTTTTCTACAGCCTCGTTAGGTAATAGACCGCTACCACTATTATCTAATTAGAAGTCTGAATTATCGGGTGGTATAAACTAAATTGAGGAAAAAATAATGAATTGGTATTTGGACGTTCTAAAAAAGTATGCTGTATTTAGCGGGAGAGCACAACGAAAAGAATATTGGATGTTTTTTTTATTTAATACCATCATTGCACTTGTTCTTGGGTTTATAGATGGAGTAATTGGTACCTTTGATTTTGAAACAGGTCTTGGCTTGTTAGGTGGAATCTATACTTTGGCAGTTCTTCTTCCTGGGATTGCGGTGTCAGTGCGACGGCTTCATGACACTGATCGAAGTGGATGGTGGTTATTTATTGCTTTAATCCCTATTATAGGTGCTATTATTATTTTCGTTTTTATGGTATTAGATAGCAAACCAGAAAGAAATCAATATGGAGAATATCCAAAAAAAGAAATAATCTAACTTGGGTAAAGTCTAGTTTCTCTCCAGTCCGCTCCACACCGTCTTACATGCAGATCCGCACAGGACGTCATCACCATTATGAATAATGGAACTTCACCCACTGAGCTTCAATCGAGACTAAACCTTGCGATTTCAGTCATTTGTTTTTTAACGCGATTTGTACTGTGCCAATCAGCGTTGAAAAGTTTCCACATGGTTTAGAGGGTTCTTTCCTTTTTAAGCCTGATTTTCGATGTTTGACTCTGGCCAACCTATTGCTCAAACAGCCCAAGATTTGGGAGTAAATCCTAAAACAATTCTTAGCTGGATCAATAAATATTCATAACCGAAAACGGCGGTAAAAAGAACAGATGAGTCTATTTATGATGAAAACAAAGGCCTGAAAAAAGAACTGGCGAGAATGATACAGGAGCGTGACTTATTAAAAAAGGCCACAGCGTACTTTACCAAGGAAATTGTATAAAGTGCGCATGGGTTATGTTATCCGTAGATTACGAAATTCAGCATAAAACTGTGTAATTTTGTGTCTGGAAAAGTGTTGACACACTAATAGACGGTATTATCCGGCAATCTCATGTCATTAATTATAATAAGGTGTTATTTAAGAATAATTAATGAAGTCTCCCTGTATATTTATAACAAATAAAGGTTGAAAACAGCTAAAAACAGAAAAATGATTTATCATAGTGCAAAAAAATAATAAGTTTTCTAAATCCCAACATGAATGCAATGCCAAAACAATTATCTGATCGTAGTTTTACTTTAATTTTACTATTTGCAGGGACATTATTCATCAGTGCAACATTGATGTTTATTCTGCAACCGATGTTTGGAAAAATCCTCCTCCCATTGCTTGGCGGCTCTCCTGCTGTCTGGAATACCTGCATGGTGTTTTATCAGACTGTTTTATTTTTAGGCTATTTGTACGCACATTTTTTATCGTCTAAATTCAACCCTCTCCGTCAAATTCAAATTCATGCTGTGGTGATAGCAATAAGCCTGATTGCTTTACCGATTGCATTACCTGAAAACTCTTTACCTCCTACGGATAGCGATCCAACTTTTTGGATTATGTGGACTTTGGTTTTAGCCATTGGCTTACCTTTTTTTGTCGTTTCTACCACATCACCTTTATTGCAAAAATGGTTTTCTGGGGTTGGGCATCATACCAGTGAAGACCCTTATTATCTTTATGCTGCCAGTAATGCTGGCAGTATGATCGCTCTGTTAAGTTATCCTTTTTTACTAGAACCTAATATAGGTTTACTCCAACAAAAAAGTTTTTGGAGTTTTGGTTTTGGTTTTTTATGTTTATTGATTATTGCTTGTGCCTTTGTACTTTGGCGTAATCAACAAGTACCAACTATAGAAAGTTCAGCAGAGATTGAAAGTGAAGAAGATTTACCATTAACAACGCAATTACATTGGTTTGCTTTAGCTTTTGTACCATCTAGCTTATTATTGGGATTGACTAACTTTATAAGTACCGATGTTGCATCTGTTCCGTTGCTGTGGATTATTCCTTTAACGTTATATTTACTCACTTTTATTTTTGTTTTTTCAAAATGGGCAGATAAAATCCACCCCGTTATGGTGTGGTTACAGCCTGTTGTTTTATTACCATTTATCGCTTATTCCTTTGTAGACCCTGGCGCAATACCTTACTGGCTTAATATTATTATTCATTTAACGGCCTTTTTTTTAGCGGTAATGGTTTGTCATGGAGAGTTGGCTAAAAATCGTCCACACACTAAGCATTTAACTCATTTTTATCTCATTATGTCTTTTGCCGGTATGTTGGGAGGAATGTTCAATACTTTTGTTGCTCCGTTTATTTTTAATGCAGTTTATGAATATCCGATTATGATTGTTGCTGCATTACTGTTAAGACCTGGTTTACGAACACAAAAATTAGGGCAACAAGAATTATTCCCTATTTTGCTTTTATTTTTGGGGCTAGGAGTTTACTTTTTTAACGATAAACTCTCTCAAGAGCTAGTTTATGGAGTGACGAATGGACTTCTTTTATTATCTGGTTTAATTTATGCTTTTCGGTCACGTCCTGTAACTTTAGCGTTATTAACGGGAATTATTATATTTTTCACTTTAAGCATACAAAATCTGATTTCTAATGTTCTATATCAAGAACGTAGTTTTTTTGGTGTATTATCAGTCAGAGAAAGTGTGTTAATAGATGAAAATAAACGACCTGAAAAGTATCATGAACTCTATCATGGCACTACTAAGCATGGCGCTCAACGACTAGCTACTCATTTACAGACGACCCCTTTAACTTATTTCAGTCGACAAGGCCCAATGGGTCAATTGTTTAAAGCCTATGATAATCAAAACGATGGCTGGGAAATTGGTGTTGTTGGTTTAGGAGCGGGGGCATTAGCCTGTTATGCAAAAGACAACCAACATTGGATACAATACGAAATTGATCCTTTAGTCATTGATACCGCTCAAAATACGGATTACTTTACCTATTTAAAACGGTGCAGTAAAAATACAACGTTTAGTGTTGGAGATGCGCGCTTATCTTTAAATAAAGAAGTTGATCAAAAATTTGACTTGCTGATGCTGGATGCGTTTAGCTCTGATTCTATTCCTATGCATCTACTAACCCGGGAAGCAATGGAGCTATACTTTGCTAAGCTTAAACCCAATGGAATATTAGCATTTCATATTACCAATCGTCATCTGGAATTAAAAAAGGTGATTTCAGATCATGTAAAATATTTAAAGCTATCCGCTTTAATACAAGAATTTAAACCGAAGCAAGACTTACCTTTAGTTTTTGCCACAGACTGGGTGGTGATGGCGAAACAAGATGAAGTATTAGAGCCATTGCGTATTAGTCAATTAGGAAATTGGCAAAAGCTCCCTTTATACTTTGGTGTAAAACCATGGACTGATGACTTTACTAACATTATTGAAATCTGGAAATAATATGACACTGACAGTTAAAGAACTAGCCCAACGTTGTAATGCTAAAGTTCTAGTGGGTAATGAATCCTTAAAAATTGTATCAGCAGCAGATATTATGTCTGCTGCTGAAAATCAGGTGACTGTATTAAGTAGTAAAAAATATACAAAATTTTTAAAAGAGACAAAGGCATCTGCTTGTTTTATTTCTAGTCAATTTTCTACGGATGATGCACCGAATGATTTGGTTTTACTATTATGTGATGACCCAGAAATTAGTTTTTTACAGGCAGTTAATGTACTTCACCCTACACCGAAACTAACTAAGTCCATTTCAAAACAAGCGGCAATTGCTGAAAATGTATCTCTTGGAAATGATATTCATCTAGGCGCTTTTTCTTCCATAGAAGAATATTCATCAATTGGTGATGGAACAGAAATATTTGCAAGTGTCAGTATCGGTCGTCATGTGACGATTGGTAAAAATTGCCGCCTCTATCCAAATGTTGTGATCTACGATAATACCCAAATAGGTAATAATGTCACCATTCACTCTGGAACAATTATTGCGGCTGATGGCTTTGGTTATAAATATCGTAACAACGAACATGTTAAAGTGCCTCATGTTGGAAATGTGAAAATTGCAGATAATGTAGAGATTGGGGCAAATAGTTGTATAGATAGAGGCGCACTAGGCGCAAGTATCATAGGTGCAGGGACAAAAATTGATAACCTAGTACAGTTAGGACACAATATCAATGTGGGTAGAAATGTCATTATCTGTGGACAAGTGGGTATTTCAGGCTCTTGTACTCTAGGTGATGGGGTTGTATTAGCTGGAGGTTCGGCTCTTGCTGATCATGTGACTATTGGCCGTCAAACTGTGGTTATGGCTAGAACTGGTGTTGCTAGTGACGTTGAAGCTTGTCAAACAGTTTTTGGTAGCCCTGCAAAAGATAAAAAAGTTGCTTGGCGAGAATTAGCTGCGTTAAGTAAATTGCCTGAACTGTTTAAGAGATTTAAGAATCTGCAAAATCGATTGAAAAAAATTGAGGATAAATAGTCTTTAATTTAGCTTTCATCAAAAAAATCTATCAAAATAAACCAGCATCCACACAATGTCCAGATCGTAAAAATATAGTTTTTTCAGCAAGTGTAGTTACATGCAAACCATCATGTGCGCTAAATATCACAGACTGACTATCAGATTGGGAAAAATGCGTCATTATATGGCTGAGATGCTTAATACTTTCTTGATCTAAATGGGTAAAGGGCTCATCTAATAATAAGACTTCAGGCTTAAGCGCAAGTGCTCTTGCTAAAGCGACTTTTTGAGCCTCTCCTCCAGATAACTTTGCCACATGTCTACTTGAAAAACTAGCAATTCCAACCTGCTCTAATGCTTCATTTGCTTGTTTTTTTGCTTGCTGGTACGGTATAGACCTAAACTTTAGCCCTAATAAAACATTGTCAAGCACGGTTCCTTTTAATAGATAAGGCTTTTGTGCAACTAATACCACTCGTTTCCTTAAAGATAATAGCGATGATGTATTCGAATTCTTACCTTTAAATAACAACTGTCCTTGTTGTGGGCTTTCCAAAAAAGCGAGAAGCTTTAATAAGGTGCTTTTACCTGCACCGTTATTACCTAATAAAGCCGTCACATTGTTGGCTGAAATCTCAAGCTGCTCAATTTCAAGAACTGTTTTTTTTGCGTAAGCAAACTGAAGTTGATTTAGATGGTACAACATAGTCATTCAGCTTCACGTTGTAATTGTTGTAACCCTATATTAACAATAAAAGCGATTGTCAAAAGCAATATCCCTAAGGCCAGACCCGACTCAAATTCCCCCTTGCTGGTTTCTAACGCTATTGCAGTCGTCATTGTTCGAGTATGACCCTCAATATTTCCACCTAGCATCATGGCAATACCAACTTCACCAATCGCTCGACCGAAGCCTGTCACCAATCCCGCCATAACTGCAAAACGCGTTTCTCTTAATACACATTTCACTAACTGCCATTTATTTGCACCTAATGAAAGCAAGGTAGAAACTAATCGACTATCGGAAGAATGAATCGCGACTAATGTTAAATTAACAAGAATAGGAAAAATAAGTAAGCATTCACCAAGAATAATAGCCCACTGACTATATAACAACCCTAAACTACCCAAGATACCCTGCCGGCTTAATAAACCATAAAGTAATAAACCAATGACTACCGTGGGTATAGCCATCAAGGTATTCAAGATTTGTTGTAATAATTGTTTTCCTATAAATTTGTTAATCGCAATAAATGCGCCTAACGGAACAGCTAATGTGGCAGAAATAATGACCGCAATAAGTGAGATCTTCAGAGATATCCAAACAACACGCCAAATACTGGGGTCAAATTGAAAAATAAGATCAAATGCAACCAATAATGATTGAGAAAAAAAGTCCAATTAATTAAGCCTACATTTATTTTTTTGGTGAATCATTAATTGTATCAGGATAAAAAAGCAGCAGACCTTTGAGTCGAAAGTTTTTGATAATTGATTGGCCTTCATTACCTATCAAAAAATTAATATATTTTTGTGCAAAAGCATAGTGTACAGCTGGATGTTTCTTAGGATTAACAGCCATTACATGATAAGGGTTATAGAGTAAACTATCCCCCTCTGATAAAACTGTTAACGTAATTTTATCGGAATAGGCAAGCAAAGTCCCTCTATCAGTTAATGTATAGGCTTGCTTATCATTAGCCATTTTTAATACTGCACCCATTCCTTGGCCTACAGCTAAATACCATTTCCCAGTTGGTTTAATTTCGGCATTTTTCCACAGCTGAATTTCTTTTTTATGAGTGCCAGAATCATCCCCGCGCGAAATAAAAGGGGAAGAATTGGCTGAAATCTTAGTAAATGCCTCAGTGATAGTTTTTGTAGAAGCAATACCAGCAGGGTCATTTTTAGGGCCCACAACCACAAAATCATTATGCATAACTGCAGAGCGATTAATAAAATCTCCTTGTTTTACATATTCTAGTTCCGCCGCAGGTGCATGAACAAAGACTATATCAACATCACCATTACTCCCAATTTTAAGCGCTTTTCCTGTGCCAACAGGAATTACATGTATTTTAATATTAAACTTTTTTTCAAATGCTGAATTTAAAACTCCGAGTAACCCCGAGTTTTCCGTACTCGTTGTTGTAGACATTCTCAAAATATTTTCTGCCCAGCACCATTGAGAAAAGGCAAGGTATACAATGATAAATAAAGAATGTAAAAGAGTTTTCATTGTTAAAATGCCCACTGTCCACGAACTTGAAATAAACTTGGCTCTTCGCTATGATAAGCGCCACCGTCGTTATCTAAAATATTAACATAATTTACAGAAAACCGAAGGATAGGGGTAGTATTTTCCAATTAACAAATGAGTCTGAAAGCCCCTTATATTCCAATTTTAAAAATCAGGCTTTTTTCTGTTCATTTATTTGTTTAAAAAGTTGCTTTTTAGCAAGGTTCATTTGATCAGTAAATT
>JAKIVF010000080.1 GCA_021647145.1 Methylococcaceae bacterium
ATTCTTTAATATTCATAATGGCTTTCATTGCGTCATCATGAACAGATTCGCTGGTTTTGTCAGCTTAGACTCATTCTGTATTGGAATACGGGGGCGTTTTCAGACTCATTTCATATTGGAGAAGGCTAAGAGTAGTATTAAGCCTTAATACACAGTAAAATAGGAAGGATATAAACTTTATCATTTTTTTCAATGAATACAAAAAAAATTGGTTTTATTGGTGCGGGTAATATGGCATCAAGTTTGATTAACGGGTTAATTGCTAGTGGACAGGCTCCTAGCCAATTATGGGCATCTGATATCAATCAGGATACCTTACATACATTAGCAGAAAACCTAAAAATCAATATTTGCACTGATAATAATAACTTGGTTAATCAAGTAGATGTGCTTGTGTTAGCCGTTAAACCGCAGATATTGCGATTAGTAGCTGAATCTATAGCTGACGTAGTTAAGGGTAATAATGTATTAATCGTCTCTATTGCAGCTGGTATTTCGCAAAGCAGTCTGGCGGAATGGTTAGGAAATAATTGTGCTATTGTTCGTTGCATGCCTAATACACCTGCTTTAGTCCAAACAGGTGCAACCGCGCTTCATGCAAATAGTAGGGTGAGTGATGTGCAAAAAAATCTGGCTGAAAATATTATGCGTTCAGTGGGGATTAGTTTGTGGGTTGATCATGAAAGTGAACTGGATGCTGTAACTGCTGTATCTGGTAGTGGCCCGGCTTATTTTTTTCTGCTAATGGAAGCAATGGAAAAGGCTTCACTTGAATTAGGTTTAGATGAAAATACTGCGAGGCTGTTAATTCAACAAACAGCCTTAGGTGCTGCTAAAATTGCATTAGAGTCTGATGAAACTTCAGGGCAATTACGTCAAAAAGTAACATCAGTAGGTGGAACAACAGAGCAGGCTATTAAAACCTTTGAGGAAAATGATTTTTCCCAACTAGTCTCTAAAGCCTTACATGCAGCACGAGATAGATCCGTAGAAATGTCTAAAGAATTAGGAGCAAAATAATGGGCACAAGTTATATGACTAATCCAGTTATTTTTTTAATTGATACACTGGTTTCACTTTATATATTGGCAGTTGTCTTACGTTTTTTACTACAGTGGACTCGTGCAGATTTTTATAATCCGATTTCTCAGTTTTTAGTAAAAATCACCCACCCACCGTTAAAGTTTCTTCGCAGGTTTGTACCTTCAATTGGCAAGATAGATACGTCTTCCATTGTATTAGCATTAGTCTTGCAAATGATTGCAGACTTTTCAATTTTGATGCTCAAAGGTGTGGTGGTGAGTATTCCTGCATTGGTTGTTTTATCATTTACCCAGCTGGTTTCCTTACTGATTAATATTTTTATTTTTGCAGTTTTTGCCAGAGCAATACTAAGTTGGTTTGATTCTGGAAGTTACAATTCTGCAACTTCTCTTTTGCAAAGCTTAACTGAACCTGTACTCAATATGTGCCGGAAGGTGATACCCGATTTAGGGGGGATGGATTTATCACCATTAATTGCTTTAGTTGCATTACAGTTAGCAAAAATGATGATTCTACCGCCTTTGAATGAATTGGCTAGCATAATTGGCTAATACTGGAGGGTTATTTATTGCGAGTTGCCTTATTTAGTCATAATCTAAAAAATCAATCTGTGTAATGACACCTGAACAATTTATTAAATATACCGAGCAAGGGTATAACCGCATCCCTATTAGTCGAGAAGTATTGGCTGACTTGGACACTCCACTGAGTGCTTACCTTAAATTAGCAAATGGTGCCTATTCTTATTTATTTGAGTCTGTCTATGGTGGTGAACAATGGGGGCGTTATTCCATTATTGGCCTACCATGTAAAACATGGGTAAAAATCACAGGCACTCAGATTACACTAGAAAAAGAAGGAGAAGTTCTTGAGGATTTTACCCATCCAAAACCGTTAGAGTGGATTGAAGAATTTAGATTGCGATATAAAATTCCAGATATTGATGGATTACCACGATTTAATGGTGGCTTAGTTGGCTATTTTGGTTACGAAACGATTGCTTATATTGAGCCTCGATTAAAATCGAAGGGTAAAGAAGACCCTATTGGTACTCCCGATATTTTATTGATGGTTTCAGAGGAAATGCTAGTTTTTGATAACCTTTCAGGCAAAGTATTATTATTAACACATGCAGACCCAGCAGACAAAAATGCGTATCAAAATGCACAGAATAGGTTGAATTCGTTAGTTGTTAAGCTGCGAGATTTAACTGCAGAATTTGAAACTCAAACAACAACCAAAAAAGTTGATGAAGCTGATTTTATTTCTGGTTTTACTCAACAAGGATATGAGGATGCAGTATTAAAAGCTAAAGACTATATTGTTGCTGGTGACATTATGCAAGTAGTGATTTCCCAGCGCATGTCTATTCCCTATTCTGCTTCACCTCTTAATTTATATCGAGCATTGCGCTGTTTGAACCCATCACCTTACATGTATTATTTAAATCTGGGTGATTTTCATATTGTAGGCTCATCACCTGAAATTTTAGTTAGATTAGAAGATAATACCGTGACAGTTAGACCGATTGCCGGAACTCGGCCTCGCGGTGCGAATAAAGAAGAGGATGAAGCACTAGAAAAAGAGCTTTTAGCTGACCCGAAAGAATTGGCAGAGCATTTGATGCTGATAGACTTAGGCCGTAACGATGCAGGGAGAGTGGCCAAAATAGGTACAGTCAAATTGACGGATAAAATGTTGATTGAGCGATATTCTCATGTTATGCATATTGTCTCTAATGTAACGGGTGAATTGCAAGAAGGTAACGATGCGTTTGATGTACTAGCAGCTACTTTTCCTGCGGGAACTGTAAGCGGTGCGCCAAAAATTAGGGCGATGGAAATTATAGATGAATTAGAGCCAGTAAAACGTGGTGTTTATTCGGGTGCAGTAGGATATATTTCCTGGTCGGGTAATTTAGATACAGCTATTGCGATTAGAACTGCTGTGATAAAGGATAAAACCTTACATATACAAGCCGGTGCGGGTATAGTTTATGATTCGGTGCCTAAGAAAGAGTGGGATGAAACAATGAACAAGGGACGTGCTATTTTTAAAGCAGTTGCCATGGCTGAGGCTGGATTAGAAGGGGAGCAATCATGACTGTAAAAGTAGTTATGATCGATAACTACGATTCATTTACTTATAATTTGGTGCAATACTTCGGTGAATTGGGTGCTGTTGTAACCGTTGTAAGGAACGATGAAATGACAGTTGAAGAAATTGATGCTTTATCACCTGATAAAATTGTTATTTCTCCTGGGCCATGTACCCCTAAAGAAGCAGGAGTTTCAGTTAAAGCTATAGAAAATTTTTCAAAAAAATATCCAATTTTAGGTGTTTGTTTAGGACATCAAAGCATCGGTGTCGCTTTTGGGGGTGATATTGTTCACGCTAAAAGTATTATGCACGGGAAAACATCGCCTGTTTATCACCAAAACCAAGGGGTTTTTAAAGGATTGAATAACCCTTTTATTGCGACACGTTATCATTCTTTGGTCATTGATCAGAAAACATTGCCTGGCTGTATAGAAGTAACAGCCTGGACAGAGGATAAATCAGGAAATATTGATGAAATTATGGGGATCCGGCACAAAGAATTAGATATAGAAGGTGTTCAGTTTCACCCCGAATCTATATTGACCGAACATGGTCATGATATGTTAAAAAATTTCTTAAATCAATAAAGGGCATTTCTATTAATTGATGAATGAAAAAATTGAGAACCCATAATTAAAAGAGTTTTCCTAAGCTCTACACAAATTTGTATGCGCATCACATTATTAAGGCACGGAAATCCTGAGTTATCTGTTTGGGATAAAATACATGCTTTGGAAATACCTGAATGGATCGCCGCCTATAATTCTGCAGGAGTAGAACAATCAATTAGTCAGTCTTGTCAGGAAATGGTCAATGAATTCGCACATAAATTTATTGTTTGTAGTCATTTAAATAGGTCAATACATTCTGCGAAAATTATTGGTTACCCATCTCCGGATTTGCTTGATTCAATATTTGGTGAAGCGGAACTCCCCATTATACCAATACCTGTGATTAAATTAACGCCTCATGTTTGGAGTATGATTTTCAGAATTTTTTGGTTTGTAGGCGTTTCTAAAAAAGTAGAGTCTTTATCTTCATTTAAATCTCGTGTTGTTATGGCGACTGAAAAGTTAGTTTATCAAGCAGCTATTCACGATTCTGTCTTATTGATAGGGCATGGTATTATTAATCGTTTTTTAGCAAAAGAGCTTGTTTTAAAAGGTTGGACGGGAAAAGAAGCATCAAATGATAATAAATACTGGGGATATAGATATTGGGAATATGCAACATATATAAAATATTAATAATATGAAAATCCAGCAAGTACTTAATAGATTGCTAGACAAGCAAAATTTAACCGCGAGTGAAATGCGTGATGTAATGCGCAGTATTATGAGCGGTGGAGCAACAGATGCTCAGATAGGTGGTTTTCTAATTGCGTTGCGCTGTAAAGGCGAAAGTATTGATGAAATTACTGCCGCAGCTGAAGTGATGCGTGAATTAGCGAGCAAAGTTCCAGTTTTCGGGGCTCATGTTATTGATACATGCGGAACAGGAGGCGATGGCGCAAACACATTTAATATATCAACGACATGTGCTTTTGTGGTGGCTGCTGCAGGTGGACAAGTCGCCAAGCATGGGAATCGTTCTGTTTCCAGTAGTTCTGGTAGTGCTGATGTACTTGAAGAGGCCGGTGTCAATCTTAGTTTGTCAGCAGAACAAGTCGTACAATGTGTGAATAAAATTGGCGTTGGTTTTTTGTTTGCACCAAAGCATCATAGTGCGATGAAATATGCAATAGGCCCACGAAAGGAAATGGGTATTAGAACCTTATTTAATTTATTAGGACCTCTATCTAATCCAGCGGGAGCAGAAAATCAATTGGTGGGTGTTTTTTCTTCGCACTGGATAGAGCCATTGGCTCAAGTTCTTAAAAAATTGGGAAGTAATCATGTATTAATTGTTAATGCAGAAGATGGTCTGGATGAAATTAGTATTGCATCTGCTTCAAATATTGCAGAATTAAAAAATGGAATAATTTCAACTTATCAAATTACACCTGAGCAATTTGGTTTACAACGTGCAAATTTGGAATCTTTATCAGTAGATAGTGCCGAATCTAGTTTGGTTATGGTTAAAGCGGTGTTACATAATCAAGCGGGTGCAGCAAAAGATATTGTTATGTTAAATGCAGGAGCTGCAATTTATGCCGCAAATTTAGTTGATACCTTCGAGGCTGGAATAGATAAAGCTAGGCAAGTTATCGAAAGTGGAGCCGCACTTGAAAAAATGGAATTGCTCATCAAATATTCAAATGAGTTTTAATTATAACTATTTAAAACAATGACAGATACCCCTGATATACTAAAAAAAATTCTTGAAAGAAAAGCGGAAGAAGTTAAAAGTAGAAAACAACGCATTTCTTTAGATACTTTGCAAGAACTTGCAAGTGGAACTGAGACGCCTAGAGGTTTTTCCAAAGCGTTACAAAGTAAGGTTGATGCAAAACAAACGGCTATTATTGCAGAAATAAAAAAAGCATCTCCAAGCCAAGGGGTGATTAGAGAGGATTTTAAGCCACTAGAAATTGCGCAAGATTACGCCATGAATGGTGCAACTTGCCTGTCCATTCTTACGGATAAGGATTTTTTCCAGGGTTCAGAAGCTTATCTACAAAAAGCACGAGGAGTTTGCCCACTGCCTGTTTTGAGGAAGGATTTTATGATTGATCCTTATCAAATTCATGAGTCACGAGCATTAGGTGCAGATTGTATTTTATTGATTGTGGCTGCTTTAGAGGTTGGTCAAATGCATGATCTTGCAAATATATCCATGGAATTAGGTATGGATGTTTTAGTAGAAACACATAATGCTGAAGAATTAGAACAAGCATTAACATTAGAAACAAAACTTATTGGTATTAATAACCGTAATTTGAGAACATTCGAAACTTCCTTACAAACAACATTAGAACTAAAACAGAGTGTTCCTGATGATTGTTTAGTTATTACAGAAAGTGGGATTCATACTAAAGAGGATGTGCAGCTTATGCTAGATAACGATATCTATACTTTTTTGGTGGGTGAGGCATTTATGAGAGCAGAGTCTCCAGGCAAGAAAATGCGAGAACTTTTCAATTGTTAAATAGTCGTATATTTGACACAGATAGATTCTCATTTACGTTAATGTTCTAGATGAGTATAGCTATTGATATTATCTAAGAATATAAAACCATTATCTAACTTGTAGTTTACTATTGTGAATTTTATAGATTCCTATCTCTTACCGATAACAGCCCTAGATAAAAGCTACAATCCATATCTGGTTTTTTTATCAATCATTGTTGCAATTGTGTCTTCTTTTACTGCTTTTGGAATCTATGAGCGGGCGCATGGCTCAAAAAGCCCATTATATCAAATGTTTTGGGTGTTGTTTGGCGCAGTATCAATGGGTATCGGCATCTGGTCGATGCACTTTATTGGCTTGGTTGCATTATTGCTGCCTATTTCTTTCTCGTTCGACCCCAAAATTACGCTCTTATCCATTTTCCCCTCAATATTCGCGAGTAGCGTTGTTTTTTGGTTAATGAGTCAGGCAAAATTTAATCGAAGTAGATTATTATTTTGTGGAGTATTACTGGGTGCTGCTATTGGCGCGATGCATTATATAAGTGTGGCAGCTATGGAGTTGAATGCAGGAGTTGTTTATTTAAAACCAATCTTTGTTTTATCTATTTTCGTTGCTATTATTTTAGCAATTATTTCTTTGAATATAAAATATAGAGCTACAACACAAAATGAATATCAGTTTATAACTAAAGAGCAAACCCTTAGTGCGATTGTGATGGGTGTCGCTATTTCAAGTATGCATTATACTGCAATGCTTGCTGTTGAGTTTATCCCAGTTGAAAATACAAGTTATGTAAATAAAGGAATTGATGCAAATTATTTGTTTGGAATCATTAGTGTTGTTTCATTTTTAGTCATTTCTATGGCACTTGCTGTGCCGTATGTCTGTCGTTTTAAGCAAATGATGCAAGCATTACAAAATAATGAAGAAAACTTAAAAATTGCTGCGACAGCTTTTCAAACTCATGAAGCCATCATGGTAACAAATGAACATTCAGAAATAATCAGGGTTAATGACGCTTTTACTAGGGTCATGGGATATGAAGAAGTAGATATTGTAGGAAAAACACCCAAAATTTTATATGCAGGGAATAATGATGACTTTTTTCAAAAAAAATTCTGGAATACACTAGTTAATGAAGGAAGATGGAGCGGGAAGGTTGTTAGTCGGAGAAAAAATGGCGAGACCTTTTCTCAATGGCAAACAATCTCAGCAGTAGAAGATGAGCAAGGGAAAATAACGCATTATATTTCCTTTTTTTCTGATATTAAAGAATTTAAACTAGCAGAAAAAGAAATTGAACAATTGGCTTTTTATGATTCTTTGACAGGGCTGCCAAATAGAAGGTTGCTTCATGAGCGATTAGCTCATGAGCTAAATCTTGCGAGGCGTTATCAAAGAGCCGGTGTTTTACTTTTCTTGGATCTTGATCGATTTAAGCATATTAATGATTCATTAGGTCATTCAGTGGGAGATGAGTTGTTAATTGAGACAGCAAGAAGGCTTCAGTCTATATTGCGTGATACAGACACCGCCGTCCGCATTGGTGGTGATGAATTTATTGTATTAGGGAGCGCTCAAGATGGTATTTACTCCGATTTAACTGAACAGTCCCATGTTATTGCTGAAAAAATTAATAGAGTTATTTTAGACCCCTATTTTATAGGAGATCATGAATTTTATATTTCTGCAAGTATAGGTATAACTCTGTATACAGGAATAGATGAAACAGTTGATTTATTGCTTAAAAGAGCTGATACAGCAATGTATCAAGCAAAGGATGCCGGTAGAAATACTTATCGCTTTTACCAACAAAGCATGCAAGAGGCTGCCGATGTAAAACTTGATATTGAAAGAAATTTACGTGCAGCAATCCTAAATGATGAGTTTAGAATATTTTACCAACCACAGCATTCTGATGAAAAAACAATTATAGCTGTTGAAGCGCTCATGCGTTGGAATAACTCGAACCTGGGTGAAATTCCGCCGGCAGAATTTATTCCAATCGCAGAAGAAACTGGTTTGATTTTAAAGATAGGGCAATGGGTGATAGAAACCGTATGTGAACAGATCGTTAGTTGGGATAGTGAGAATATCTCTGTTCAATATATTGCCATTAATATTAGTGCTAAACAGTTTCATCAATCAGATTTTGTTTCAAATTTAGTCCACACATTGACAGACTATGAAATACAACCTAAAAGAATAATTCTAGAAATAACTGAAGGTGTTTTTTTAGGTAATATTGAAGATGTAATAGACAAAATGAATGTTTTAAAACAAAAAGGATTTAGATTTTCTATTGATGATTTTGGTACAGGTTATTCATCACTTACTTATTTAAAACGATTACCATTTGAGCAACTTAAAATTGATCAGTCTTTTATTATAGAGTTTGTCAATAGACCTGAAGATGTGGCTATCGTTAAAGCTATTTGTACTATGGCAAAAGGCCTTGGGTTAGAGCTAATTGCTGAAGGAGTAGAAACAGAAGAACATTTGGCTTTTTTGTCTGGTTTTGGTTGTCATGGTTTTCAAGGAAATTATTTTAGTAAACCGCTGACGGCAGGGCAATTAAGAGAATATTTCAAAGAATTTAGAAAACCGGATTAGAAAAAAATATGTCAAAAATAATAGTTAATAATCCAATCGTTGAATTGGATGGTGATGAAATGACTCGTATTATCTGGTCATTTATTAAGCAAGAGCTGATTTTACCTTATTTAGATTTACCCATCGAATACTATGATTTAGGTATCACCAGTCGCGATCAGACAGATGACAAAATTACGATTAAAGCAGCAGAAGCCATTAAAAAATTTGGTGTAGGTATTAAATGTGCAACGATTACACCTGATGAGACTAGAGTTAAAGAATTTGACTTAAAAAGAATGTATCGCTCGCCTAATGGAACCATTCGTAATATTCTTGGCGGCACCGTCTTTCGTGAACCTATTATTTGTCAAAATGTCCCTCGCCTTGTGCCTAATTGGACACACCCCATTTGTATAGGTCGTCACGCCTTTGGTGATCAATACAGGGCGACTGATTTTAGAACAACAGGTAAAGGAAAGCTTTCTATTACTTTTACTCCGGAAAACGGAGAACAAAGTCAACATTTTGAGGTCTATGATTTTGAGGGTGATGGCGTAGCCATGGCAATGTTTAATACGGATGAATCAATCCGTGGTTTTGCACATAGTTGTTTTAAGGTCGCATTAGACAGAGGCTGGCCTTTGTATTTATCGACCAAAAATACTATTCTGAAACAATATGATGGGCGTTTTAAAGATATTTTTGAAGAAATTTATCAGTCTGATTATAAATCCTTATTTGAAAAAAATAGTCTTATTTATAAGCATAAGCTGATTGATGATATGGTCGCCTCTGCATTAAAGTGGCATGGAGAATTTGTCTGGGCATGTAAAAACTATGATGGTGATGTGCAATCAGATACAGTAGCTCAAGGATTTGGGTCTCTTGGCTTGATGACTTCTACTTTAATAACTCCTGATGGAAAAACAATGGAAGCAGAAGCTGCACATGGCACAGTGACACGCCATTATCGACAGCATCAAAAAGGTGAAAAAACTTCAACTAACCCTATAGCATCAATTTTTGCCTGGACGCGAGGCTTGGCTTTTAGAGCCAAGCTGGATAAAAATGAAGCATTAATGCAATTTTGTCAAAAGCTGGAAAAAGTATGTGTTGATACTGTCGAGTCAGGAAAGATGACTAAGGATTTAGCTTTTTGTATTTATGGAAAGGAGTTGAACGAGTCTCATTATTTAACTACAGAAGATTTTTTGAATGCATTAAGGGGTAATCTGGAAATAGTTTAGGAGCACATATGGAACAATTAGAATAGTTGAAACAAGATTTAGTTCGTATTCGACTAACAGATGGATGTTTTAAGTAGGGTATACAACGTGTCATTTTCGAGGCGTTCCAACAGGTGTTAGGCTCTAGCTATGCAATTGTTGGAACAGCTTCGACGAAGAGAAAAAATGATTAGAACAGTTTTAGTGGATCTTATACTTTAAGTACAGGTTAGTTGTTTCTTATGTGTTCCTTAGGTATGGTTACTCATCTAGCCCAATAAATGCCCAAAGTTTATGAACAAAAGTGGTTTCATTATGATCTTTTAAAGATGTTCCGTTGGGGTAATTTTCTTGATAAATTCGTTCTGCATCAGATGCTAGCTCAGTCATCCCTAGTTTTGTATATGCTTCATGCATGACTAATAAAGCGGCAGGTACTGCTGGAGTGCGTTGAAACTCCTTAATAACATAACTCCCCCTGTTTGCAGCCGCAAGGTAAGCTTTGCGTTTTAAATAAAAGCGGGCAACATGGACTTCATACATGGCCAAATTATTTTTTAGTGATAACATCCGTTGTTTAGCGTCAGGAACGTAGTCGCTTTTAGGAAAACGTCTAACTAACTCTTGGAAGTTCTTATATGATTCTTTGACGTTACTTGGGTTACGTTGTGATGCATCGGTCGGCAAAAACCGATCAAGAAAACCTATACTTCGGTTAAAATTAACTAGACCTTTTAAATAGTAGGCGTAATCAATACTAGGGCTTCTAGGGTTAACTTTAATAAAACGGTCAGCAGCAGCAATAGATGCTTCTGGGTCATCATTTTTATAATAGGCATATGCGATATTAAGTTGAGTTTGGGCGGCATATTCTCCGAAAGGATAGCGTGCCTCTAAGGCTTCATAAAGTTTAATTCCTTTTTGATAATTACCTGCGTCCATAGATGCTTTGGCTTTCTCGTGGAATTTAGCCGCATCCCAGCCGGCATATTCTTTTTCATCTGAGCTGGATTCATCATATTTTAGGCTACTAAATGCTTCACAGCCTTGTAGGACTATAACCAAACAAAAAATAAATGAGAGTTTTTGTAAAAATAATCGCATACTATATTAACTACACGTTGTAAGATTAAGGATTTCTTGCTTAATTTTTTATTATAAAATGACGAGTATAACTTAATTTATCATTAAATATGGCTATATTAACAGCAAAAGTGCCTGAAGAAATGGCTGGAAAACGTTTTGACCAATGTTTGGCAGAAATTTTTCCTGATTATTCCCGTAGTAAATTACAATCATGGATTAAAGCTGGACGGGTTACCGTTAACAAAAAGACACTTAAAGCCAAAGATAAACTTGATGGTGGTGAAGAGGTAGTGCTAGATGCAGAAGCTGAAGTCGTTATGGAGTATGAAGCAGAAGATATTCCATTGGACATAGTTTACGAGGACGAGGCTATATTGATTGTTAATAAACCTGCTGGTTTAGTGGTGCACCCTGCTGCTGGGCATTGGCAAGGAACTTTGGTTAACGCCTTATTAAACCACCTGGCATCGTTAAAAACTTTACCTCGAGCCGGCATTGTTCATCGATTGGATAAAGATACCAGTGGATTGTTGATGGTGGCTAAAACTCTACAAGCTCATAATAGCTTATCGTCTCAGTTACAAGAGAGAACTATTGTTCGCGAATATTTAGCTTTAGTAAAAGGCTGGATGACTGCAGGCGGTACTATTGATGAACCCCTTGGACGGCACCCTAATGACCGGAAACGACACATTGTTAGAGAGGATGGTAAATATGCTGTCACTCATTATCGCTTGGAGCAGAGATTTAAAAGGTATACTTTAGTCAGGGTAAAGCTAGAAACAGGAAGAACACATCAAATAAGAGTTCATATGGCTTATGCTCAATACCCATTGGTGGGTGACCAGGTGTATTCAGGGCGATTTCAAATGCCAGCTAACTGTAGTGAGCAGCTCGAATATGTACTAAGAAACTTTAAAAGACAAGCTTTACACGCAACCAAATTAGGTCTGCTACATCCAGAAACAAATGAATATTGTGAATGGGAACAAGCAGTACCTGAGGATATGGAAAATTTACTAAGAGTGTTAGAACAAGATGAACTGGATTAAACCTGACTGGCCGGTTGCTTCAAATATACATGCGGCTGTTACTTTGCGTTCTGGAGGTGTAAGCCAAAACGCATTTGATAGTCTTAATCTTGGACTTCATGTTAACGATGAGCCTGAAAACGTATATAAGAACCGAAGGATTTTATCACGGGTGCTTGATCTTCCTTCAGAACCGGTCTGGATGGATCAAGTTCATGGTATTGATGTTATAAAAGCTGATCAACGCAATCAAATTGAAAAAGCAGATGCAAGTTATACGGACAAGAAAAATACAGTTTGTGCTGTGTTAACAGCTGATTGTTTGTCAATTTTGTTAGCCACAATAGATGGAAAAAAAATAGCAGCTATTCACGCTGGTTGGCGGGGGTTGTTCTCGGGTGTAGTTGCAAATACTGTGAATACTATGGGCACGATTAACCTAGTAGCATGGCTGGGACCAGCCATTGGTGTTGATTGTTTTGAAGTTGGACAGGAAGTTAAGAATTCTTTTATTAAAAAATCAGAAAACTTTACTCAGGTCTTTACAAAAATAAATGAAAAAAAATATCTGGCAGATATTTATAAACTAGCAAAAATTGAACTGGCTTCGGTAGGAATCAAGCAGGTATATGGAGGCGGTTTCTGCACAGTAACAGATAAAGAACGATTTTATTCCTACCGCCGTGATGGTGAAACAGGTCGGATGGCCACATTAATCTGGAGAGATTAACCTTGGACTTATTGATATTAATTATCATATTTACAGCCATTGGCGGCATATTAAGTGTTTTAGCGGCTGGCGTTTTTTTACTATTACCGGAAAAACAAAGAAATAAAGTTTTACCCCATGGAATCAGTTTTGCAATTGGTGCGTTATTAGCTGTTGCTTTTTGGGGTTTGATTCCCCATGCCTTTGAAGAAGTAGATCCAGCTAGATTTCAAGTTTTATCAGGCACAATATTAGCCGGAATTTTAGGTTTTTTTGTGCTAGAAAAACTGTTAATCTGGCGGCATTGCCATTCTGATTCTTGTGAAGCTCATGGTGATGAGCATGAGCATGGTCATCACGGACATAAATCAGCCGGAACTTTGATTATCATAGGCGATGCCATCCATAACTTTGTTGATGGCGTATTAATTGCTGCAGCTTTTTTGACTGATGTAAAACTAGGTATTGTTACAAGTTTAGCTGTGGCAGCACATGAAATTCCGCAAGAAGTAGGTGACTTTGCTATTTTGTTACAAAGTGGTTACAGTAAGTCAAAGGCCTTGTTTTATAATGTGTTGGCTAGTTGTACTACCATAATAGGTGGCGTTCTTGCCTACTATAGCTTAGAGGATTTGCATGATATTCTGCCATATTTTCTGGCATTAGCATCATCTAGCTTTATCTATATTGCAGTAGCTGATTTAATTCCATCTTTGCATAAGAAAACGGATATAAAAACTTCTTTACATCAAATTATTTTAATTTTGGCAGGTGTTGCCGTTATTAGTTTATTGCACGGAATTGCTCATAACATAGAAGAAGAACAATATGAGCTAGAAATACATTCATCAAAAGATCATGATATGAAGAATGTTTTGTAAACTAGTGGAATATGAAAATTTTTTTAGGTATTATTCTGTCGAACAAAAAAACGAGATAATAATAATCCCATTTCAAATAGAAACCAGATAGGCAGAGCCAACAAGGTTTGAGAGATTGCATCTGGTGGTGTTAAAAACATACCTACAATAAAAGCACCTACAATCACGTAAGGCCGTTTTTCTGCCAGGCTTTGTGGTGTGGCAAGCCCTGTCCAAACCAGAAGAATAGTGAAAATAGGGACTTCAAATGATAAGCCGAAAGCAAAAAATAGAGTAAGAACAAAGTCTAAATACTTGCTTATATCAGTCATTACAGCAACACCGGCGGGAGCTGCGGCAGTTAAAAAACCAAAAACCAAAGGAAAAACTACAAAATAGGCAAAGGCAATACCCAAGTAAAATAACAAAGTACTGCCCAGTAAAAGGGGGAAAATCAGTTTTTTTTCATTGCTATACAGCCCTGGTGCTACAAAACCCCAAAAATGAAATAGAATAACAGGGACTGAAAAAAAGATAGAAGCGACTAAAACTAATTTAAATGGCGTAAAAAATGGAGAAGCAACATCGGTTGCAATCATAGTGCTATTTTCTGGCATGTGTTGGAGTAACGGGCCAGATAAGAAAGCATAAATATCATTTGCAAATGGAGCTGCACATAAAAAAACAACTAGAATAAAAGCAACAACTCTTAATAACCGGCTACGTAACTCAATTAAGTGGCTAATAAAGGGGTGTTCAACAGGCTCATTTTGGGTCATTTATTTGCTTTGATTGATCTTTAAGGGACTGTTTTATAGACTGAGTATTTTTTTTAAAAGTGCTGGAGGTGTCTTCAATAGTGTTTTTAAAGTCATCTACTGTAGGGTGTTGTTTAAGCATTTGACGTATTTCTTCTTCTTGTAGCTCTTCTTTTATTTCTGACTTGACCGAGGCCACCATATTCTTTGTTTTACCTACCCAAAAACCAGCTATTCTGGCAACTTTAGGTAATTTTTCAGGGCCAATAACGATTAGGCTAACAATCGCAACAAGACATAATTCCCAAAAGCCAATATCAAACATATTATTTCTCAGACTTTTCTTGCTGTTTTGAAGTAACTTCGCTATCTATTGTATTGGCATCTTCTTCGGGTATTTTTTTATCCTCTTCACCCTCTTTTACAGCAGATTTAAAGCCTTTTATTGCACCGCCTAAATCACTGCCTAAATTACGTAAACGTTTAGTTCCGAATAATACAATGACAATGGCGAGGATGATTAATAATTGAGTAACGCTAATACCCATGTCTTACTCCTGATTATGTAGATTATTTATTGCTTCGTTGTGTTTTTTCTTCTAGACCGGATAAGCCAAATCGGCGTTCTAATTCTTCTAATACATCATTAGGTCCTAAATCTTGGTTAGCAAGCATTACCATAGAATGAAACCACAAATCAGCCGTTTCATAAACAATTTGTTTTTTATTTCCATCTTTTGCAGCAATAACAGTTTCGGTAGCTTCTTCACCAATCTTTTTCAAGATGTGATCTAAACCTTTTGCATATAAACTTGCCACATAGGACTTATCAGCAGGTTCTTGTTTTCTCTGCTCAAGAATTTCGGCTAATTTCTGTAAAGTATCGTTCATTTATAGATTTCTTTTGGGTCTTTTAAAACAGGCTCATTTGTTTGCCACTGTTGGTTAACCAAGCTTCGATAAAAACAGCTTTCTCGTCCAGTATGACAAGCAATTCCGCCTTCTTGTTCAACTTTAAGCAAGATAACATCTTCATCACAATCCAGTTGAATATCAATTATTTTTTGTTGGTGACCTGACTCTTCACCTTTCCTCCATAACCGCTGACGTGAACGTGACCAATAAACTGCATAGCCTGTTTCTACAGATAACAGTAGAGATTCACGATTCATCCATGCAAACATCACAACTCGACCTGAATCAGCTTGCTGGGAAATAACGGGGACTAAACCTTCATTTGACCAGCGGATTTCATCTATCCATGCATTGATCACTATAACCGAACCTCTATACCTTTTGATTGCATGTGCTGTTTGGCTTGCTTAACGCTGTATTCTGCAAAGTGAAAAATACTGGCAGCTAAAACAGCATCAGCTTTACCCTTTATAACACCTTCAGCTAAATGATCAAGGTTTCCAACGCCACCTGAAGCGATGACAGGGACTGAAACAGCATCGCTTATTGCTCGAGTAAGTTCTAAATCAAATCCTTCTCGAGTTCCATCTCTATCCATACTGGTTAGTAATATTTCACCCGCGCCAAAATCAACCATTTTGATAGCCCACTCAACAGCATCAATACCTGTTGGCTTTCGACCACCATGAGTGAAAATCTCCCACCTATTAGG
>JAKIVF010000081.1 GCA_021647145.1 Methylococcaceae bacterium
ATAAACATTATTATTAATAAATAATAAGCGAATGAGAACAAAACACTAAAATAACCGGTTTTTTTCAAAAAAGATTTCTGCTGCAGTTAGAAAATTTTTCCAATCTGGAGAGAAAGTTTTATATTGTGAAATTTCTTGCTCAAAGCTTTCTATAACATAATCAAGGGCAGGTGAAAACGAGTGGAGTATCTCTTTGTTTGAAATGTTTTTTGATATATTTTGTAGATTTTCTAAATAGAGCCTAGGAGCAGCAAAGCCTACTGCTTTTGAATGAAATTCAAGCTGACTGCTCAATTTTTGAATAGCATTAAACTCTCTCTTTTGATCAGGTTCAAGTTTTTTGTAGTGGTTGGATAAAAGAGTTGCAATTTTTCGTCCATCGCCATATTCAGCAAATACTGACGTAGCAGTTATCCAGTCATTGAGCTCTAAAAGAGGCTGTATGTTGACAACTGGAGTTATATTGTTTTGATCTCTTGCTTCAAATATCCCATAATAAACACCCTGCACATCTGCTTTTTTTGTATTTTCAAAATAGGTAAGAATAGTAGATATGAACAGAGGAATAGATCGAAAACCATGGGTAATATCAATGTGTATCTCTTTATTGGCAACATCAATTTTTGTAAACTCTTCAAATATTTTCCAAAATCTTTCTATCTTTCAATTAGTTTGTGGTCTTCTAACTCTTGTATAACTATGTTTGATATTCAACTCAGCTAACGCTATTTCAAAGCTATGCTTTGGTCTAGATAGCTTATGATGAGTTGTCAATTCTAATCATTTATCAGACATTAATTTTTTAATAGTAATTCAGTGTTTTTTAAACCAAGCATAAGCTCTTTTTAGGAATCAAGCAAGGGTTTTAGCTTTTTTGTCTGATAATACTTCTCAATATTGTAATCTTGTAGCATCATCTATTATTCAAGCCATATACTTCTTCTTTTTTGGGTTTTCTCATTTAATATTTTTCCTTTTATGTAGATCTATATGAACTAATTCTCATGCCATTTCTTTTTCATATCTTATTATTTCTGACTCTCTTTTTAGTTTTTTAATCAGCTTTTTCTCTTTTTTGAGATATAGTTTAAATTTCCATCATAATTCACTGTATACTGTGCTTAAATGAACTGTAAAATCACCTATTCTAGCTCTTTTTATTATTTTTCTGATAGTATTGTAATGAACTCTATAATATTCAGCTAATTCAGCATAAAATTCTTCCTTATTGTTTCATTTTGTTTTTCCCATTTTTTCTTTATACTTTACCCATATCTCTTTACGAAATAATGGAGTTATCTTTGTTAGTTTGTGCATTGGAAAGAGGTTATGAATTAAATCGTACTTTTTTGTTACGAGTGATTTTATTCATAATTTCTTTCTACACAACCTGATTAAGTTTTACACCTTATATATTATATAAGATATTTTAATAAAATACAATAAAAAATATATTAATTAATATATTTTTTATAAATTTAAGCCTAATTTATCAGTCATTCTTTTCATATCATCTTTTAATTCTGCTTTAAAATGAAAATCTTTTCAATATAATTTTAAATCTAATTTCCAAGCATGTAGCATTTGTCTATGAATTTGATACCTTGTAGCATTTTCTTTATTTTCTCTAATATTTCAATAAGTTTTATCTCATAAAATAGGATAACCTATACTGGCTAAATGAACCCTTATTTGATGAGTTCTCCCCGTTTTTGGCGAGGCTTCAACTAAAGTAAAGCCTTTGTATTTTTTTAATCGCTTAAAACTAGTCTCTGCATATTTTCCCGCTTGATTAACCTTAACCATCCTTTCTCCACCTTTCCCTGAACTCTTCAGTAATGGGACAACAACTTGCTGTTTTTTTCTACCCCACTCACCGACCAATAAGGCAAGATAAGTTTTTTTCACTCCATCCCCACGAAAAAAATCATGTAATTTTTTTAAAGCCGATCTTTTTTTTGCAACCAATAAGCATCCAGATGTATCTTTATCTAGTCGATGTGCCAATTCTAGAAATTTTGCCTCTGGTCTCAAGGCTCTAAAAGCTTCAATAACCCCTGAATTAATTCCGCTTCCACCATGCACTGCAAACCCAGAAGGTTTATTTAAAACGACCAAGACCTCATCTTCAAAAATAATTTCATGTTCTAAGCTATATTTTAAGGTTGGCTGAAGATCTACTTCATTTTCACGAACAGCAACTCGGACAGGTGGGACACGAACGATATCTCCTATCTCTAGTTTATACCTATTATTGACCCTTCCTTTATTTACCCTTACTTCACCTTTACGAATAATCCTATAAATTTTACTCTTCGGAACACCTTTCAACCGAGTAATTAAAAAATTATCTATCCGTTGTCCATTATTTTCTTCTGTAATATCAACCCACTGAACCTTGGGTTTGTTGCTACCCTCAATTTTATCCATAAAGATAATAATAACAGTAAATTCAATTTATTAGCGGATTAAATTGATACTTTCTATAATTATTGTTATATTGACAAAGTTTATCTATTGAAAATAGTTAAAGACGATAGCAAAACAATAGATTTTAGTTTCACAACAAACTACACAGAATTTTGGGTTTTATCGTTCAACCCGTGATGAACGATGTTGTTCCTACAGAACAAAAATACTTATAGCACCGGTATACTCGATAATGAGTAGATAAAACCTTTTTGCTATAGCAACAGAACTTATTCGCCAGTTATTTCCTAGATTTGATTATTCAAATATTATGAAATTTTTTATTTTGTAACTTTTTTTGTAACATGGAAAGACTAGTAAGCCGACAAGAAATTGAAACTTATTTCCTTGTGAGTGTTAAATAATACTCACCAATTTAGAACCAGCTCATGACTGAAACGAGTCGCTAATAATTAAAATGCGGAACAATCGTTCGTTATTCAGAGATAAAAAAACGGGGTCTAAATCATAAGTCTGTTCAGGAATAAAACATTCCTTAGCTATTCTGAAATGGAGCAAGAAACAACAAGGATAATATAATGAAAAGAATGCTTATCAATGCCTTGCAAGCTGAAGAGCTGCGAGTTGCTTTGGTAGATGGTCAAAAGCTTTACGACTTTGACATAGAACTCCCTTCTAACGAACAAAAAAAATCAAATATTTATAAAGGCATTATTACTCGTGTCGAGCCAAGCCTGGAAGCTGCATTTATTAATTACGGTGCAGAAAAACATGGTTTTCTTCCCTTTAAAGAAATTTCTGCTGAATACCGGAACAAAAGGCCTTCAGCTCAAAAATCAGAAGGTCGGCCAGGCATAAAAGATCTGGTTAAAGAAGGCCAAGAGGTTATTGTTCAAATTGAAAAAGAAGAACGTGGAAATAAAGGTGCAGCATTAACCACATACATTAGTCTTGCAGGGACTTATCTGGTACTCATGCCAAACAACCCTAAGGCAGGCGGAATTTCTAGACGTATTGAAGGAGAGACTAGAAATGAGCTACGTGAAGCCATGGCAGGAATGGAAATCCCTGAGAAAATGGGGCTTATTATCCGCACAGCTGGTTGTGGAAAAAGTACAGAAGAACTACAATGGGATTTAAACTATCTCATCCAATTATGGGAGGCTGTTGACCGCTCTAGTACGGAACAACAAGCACCTTTTCTGATTTTTCAAGAAAGTAACGTTATCATTAGAGCGTTACGTGATCATTTAAGAAATGATATTGATGAAATTCTGATCGATAATGAATCTTCATTTAACCTAGTACAAGAGTTTCTAAAACTGGTCATGCCTCACTTCTTAAAAAAGGCAAAACTATACCAGGATAGCGTCCCCTTATTTAGCCGATATCAGATTGAATCTCAAATAGAGTCAGCATACCAGCGCGAAGTTTCCTTACCTTCAGGAGGTTCTGTTGTCATTGATTACACCGAAGCATTAACCTCAATTGACATAAACTCTGCTCGCGCTACCAAAGGAAGCGACATTGAGGAAACTGCTTTAAATACTAATCTTGAAGCAGCTGATGAAATTGCTCGTCAACTACGCTTACGTGATTTAGGTGGGTTATTTGTTATCGATTTTATTGATATGCTAGCCTCAAGAAACCAAAAGTCAGTTGAAAACCAACTCCGTGATGCACTTAAAATTGATCGCGCAAGAATTCAGACTAGCCGTATTTCGCGTTTTGGATTGCTTGAGATGTCCAGACAACGATTACGCCCGTCTTTAGGTGATGCATCTCAACTCACTTGTCCTCGCTGTAAGGGCCAAGGTTCTATCCGTAACATCGAATCTATTGCTCTATCCGTTCTTCGCATATTGGAAGAAGAGACGATGAAAAAGGGAACAGAGAAAGTTGTGGCCCATTTACCTATTGAATGCGCAACTTTTCTGTTAAACGAAAAAAGATCCGACATACAAGCTTTGGAAGCTCGGCATAAGGTAGATGTTATCGTTTTACCAAGCAAACATCTTGAGACCCCCGCTTATGATATTGAGCGCGTTAAATCTATTGAAGGGGAAGAAGAAAAACCCAGTCATTTACAAATTAAAGCTGAGAACATTAGCGTCCCAGAATTTGCACAAAAATCAACTCATATCGCAGAAAAACCAGCTATTAAAGAATTTCTTCATGATGCACCTGCTCCTATTATTCAGAATAAAAAAACATCAAGCAATTTGATTCAAAGATTTTGGCAGAAACTAGTTGGAAAACAAGATAAACCGAACAATAAAAAAGAAAAACCAAAAAATAATCGTAACCTTAAAAATAAAAACAATAAAAGCAAAGATAACGAAAGTGTAGCGCGTACTAGTAAGCCAGCCCGTAGACCTCAAAAAAACACACCTAATCGCCAATCACAAAAAACACCACTGACTGAAAATAACAATTCTGAAAATTCAGCTTCTAACAAGACATCATCTAAACAAAAGGGCTCTTCAGGAACGCAAACAAAAAACACGAGGAATAATACAAATCGCAGGCGCACAAGAAACCCAAATTATAAAAGGCCACCGAAAAAGAACGAGACTGACCAAAGTGTTCTTCCTGAACCCAGCAATAACCCAACAAAAATAACATCTAGACCACAGGAACCACAAAATAAACCAGATAAACCACGTTCTTATGACAATAAATTTGCAGAGCAAGCCCAACAAAAAAATACAAGTTCTGAAAAAAGAATCGACTCAATACCTAAGAAAAACAAAAAAACTGAATCACCTTCTGACCCTGAAAAATAACTAGAACAATTATATTCTTCAGCTATTAGCCATACTCGTGGCTGAAGAATATCTTAAGACCACCTTTGTTTTCCACTGATCTCTGCTTCTGTCCCATTTTCCTAGATTAAGAATTAAAATCTAACTCATTCCGTACATCTAGTATACGCATTACAAATATGATTACTATCACCGTGATTACAATAAAAGACCAAGATAGGTTTAACTTATCAATCATAATTTTCAATCAACAGAACTAAGAATTGAAAAGCATTTAATCCAAGATATATAGTTTCTATAATAACTCAAGATATCAGTTATAACCTTTTATTTTCATTGACAATATACTGCCCCTAAGGTGTAGAATGCAAATCAGGTGTCTAACATAAAGACATCTAAGCTAGAATTTTACATTCACAATAGAGAGAGGTAAAAAATGTCATTAATAAAAAAAATAAGTGCAGAATTTATTGGTACACTTTGGCTAGTACTTGGAGGATGTGGCAGTGCGGTTCTTGCAGCAACTTTTCCAGATGTTGGCATCGGGCTATTAGGTGTATCACTGGCCTTCGGACTTACTGTATTAACTATGGCTTTTGCTATTGGCCATATATCTGGCTGCCACCTCAACCCCGCCGTTTCATTTGGTCTTTGGTCTAGTGGCAGGTTTTCTACAGCTGAACTCGGTCCATATATTGCCGCACAAGTAGCTGGCGGTATTGCAGGGGCAGCAATCTTATACCTAATTGCTTCTGGACAAGCTGGTTTTGATGCAACTACAAGCGGCTTTGCATCAAATGGTTATGGAGAGCACTCTCCAGGTGGGTATAACCTAATAGCCGCGCTAGTCACAGAAATAGCAATGACATTTATGTTTCTAATCATCATTTTAGGTGCAACAGATAAACGCGCTCCTCAGGGCTTTGCTCCTATTGCCATTGGTCTTGGTCTTACCTTAATTCATCTTATCAGCATTCCGGTAACAAACACATCAGTTAATCCAGCTCGAAGTACTGCTGTAGCAATATTTCAAGGGGATTGGGCTATATCTCAACTGTGGCTTTTTTGGATAGCACCAATTATTGGTGCTATTTTTGCTGGAATTGTCTATCGTTGGTTTGAAGCAGAGGAATCAGTCTAAAATAATTTTCTTTTCTAAAAACAAAAAAAGCGCATGGCTTTAAAAACGATGCGCTTTTTTACATTTTATTTTTATTCGACTTGGAAATTAGCTTTCCAAAGCATCGACACGTTGAAATCCTCTTGGCAATGCAACTCCCCTTTTAGCCCTACTGCCCATATAAGCTTCAATATCAATGGCTTTAAGAGAAAGGTGTCTTTTTCCAGAAATAATCTTTAAAATACCATCATTCGGAATTATTGCTACAGACACTACCTCATCTTTGTTTGAAGAAAAATCAGCAGGGGGTATTTGTATTAATTTATTACCTTTTCCTTTTGCAAGCGCAGGCAATTCTAAGACTGGAAAAATCAGCAATCTCCCCTGCAATGTAACAACTGCAACTAAATCTGAGTCACTGTTTATTTCAATAGGTGCTAATGCTTTTGCATCGGCTTTAAGAGAAATCGCAGCCTTTCCTGCCTTATTTTTACTTTGCAAATCTTTTAACTGAACTCTAAAGCCATACCCCGTATTACTTACTAATAAATACCAATCTTCAGGCTGCCCTGCAAACAGATGAGAGAAAAAGGACCCAGCAACAGGCTTTAGTCGCCCAGTAAGTGGTTCTCCCTGACTTCTGGCTGATGGTAAATCATGAGTCGAGGTATTATAAACACGACCGGTCGAGTCCAAAATATAAACTGGTTGCGTTGATCGACCTTTTGTAGAATCCAGGTATTTATCGCCTGAACGATAATTTAGGCTTTGTACATCAATATCATGACCTTTGGCTGCTCTAATCCACCCTTTTTGTGACAATATAATCGTCAACGGCTCATTACTTATCAATGCTGTAGTATCTAACGCCTTGGAGACACTTCTCTCTACAATCGGTGATCGTCTATCATCACCATATTTTTCAGCATCTCGCTCAAGCTCTGTTTTAATCAGCCGGTTTAATAATCGTTTAGATCCCAGGGTTTTTTCCAATGCTTTCCGTTCTTTTTCAAGTTCATCCTGCTCACCCTTGATTTTCATTTCTTCAAGTTTAGCTAAATGACGTAGTTTTAATTCAAGAATTGCTTCCGCCTGAATATCACTAATACTAAACCGCTCCATTAATACTGGCTTGGGTTTATCGTGTTCTCTAATAATCGCAATCACTTCATCAATATTTAAAAACGCAATTAACAGTGCATCCAAAACATGTAATCTAGCCAACACTTTTTCCAGGCGGTGTTGTAATCGCCTTCGAACTGTCTCGGCTCTAAACTGTAACCATTCTGTTAAAATTGTCAGTAAATTTTTAACGACAGGTTTACCGCTCAGGCCAATCATATTTAGATTAACGCGGTAATTTTTTTCAAGATCAGTTGTGGCGAATAAATGAGACATCACTGAGTCAAGGTCTGCTCGTTTTGACTTTGGAATGATCACTAAACGCGTTGGGTTTTCATGATCTGATTCATCCCTTAAATCTTCAACCATGGGTAATTTTTTAGCTAACATTTGAGCTGCAATTTGTTCCAGTAACTTAGAACCTGAAACCTGATGCGGTAATGCAGTAATTACCACATTATTATCTTCAACTTCATAGATTGCTCGCATTTTTATAGAGCCATTACCGGTACTGTAGATTTTCTTAATATCCTCAGTTGAAGTAATAATTTCAGCAGAAGTCGGATAATCGGGGCCTTTAATATGGGTCATCAAAGCGTCTAGTGTTGTATCTGGCTCATCTAAAAGCAGAATACAGGCATTAACCACTTCACGAAGATTATGTGGGGGAATATCCGTTGCCATCCCAACAGCAATGCCCATTGTTCCGTTTAATAAAATATTGGGTAATCGAGCGGGTAATAAAACAGGCTCTTGCAAAGTCCCATCAAAATTATCAACCCAATCTACTGTGCCCTGTCCTAATTCACTCAGTAAAGTATTAGCATATGCGGTCAGACGCGATTCGGTGTAGCGCATTGCAGCAAATGATTTAGGGTCATCAGATGAGCCCCAGTTTCCTTGCCCATCAACCAGAGGATAACGATAAGAAAAACCCTGTGCCATAATAACCATGGCTTCATAACAAGCTGAATCACCATGAGGATGATACTTCCCCAACACATCCCCAACGGTTCTGGCCGATTTTTTAAATTTAGCTAATGCATTCAAACCCAGCTCAGACATCGCATAAACAATTCGTCTCTGTACTGGTTTTAAACCATCCCCAATATGCGGTAGCGCCCTATCTAAAATCACGTACATGGAATAATCCAGATACGCCTTTTCGGCAAAATCTTTTAAAGGTAATTGCTCAAAGTTATCTTGTATTCCCATAATTACAAATCATCCTTTGATATTTCAACATGCAACTGTGCATTTTTTTTCATATTCTCTTTCCGCAACCTTCGGCGCATCGCACCTGCTTCAAATAATCGTTTATCTAGCTCAGAAGTTAACTCTAAAGGCGCTACTTTAACTGATTTTCCCTGACCATCTACCGCCACCATCGTAAAATAACATGATGTCGTATGCCTTTTTTCATCTGACCTTAAGTCTTCAGCAACGACTCTAATACCTATCTCCATCGAAGACGTGCCAACATAATTTACATTGGCATAAAAAGTGACTAATTCACCTACCTCAACTTTTTGTTTAAAAAACACTTGATCCAAAGACATCGTAACAACATATTGTCTACAATATTTTGCAGCACAAGCATAAGCCACTTGATCCAAAAGTTTTAAAAGTGAACCGCCGTGAACATGCCCCGAAAAATTAGCCATATCTGGCGTCATTAATACCGTCATTGTTAATGATTTTTCTTGTTTACTCACTTTTATCTACCAAACTGATACTGCCTTTATCAATAGAAATAATACGTTTTTTATAGAGCGTACCAATAGACTGTTTAAACACTTTTTTGCTGACACCAAAAAATTTATAGATTTCTTCGGGCGGACTTTTATCAGTAATTAACATCACCCCTCCTTGAGTTTTAAGTTTAGAAAGAATTTTTTCTGTTACCGAATCAACTTTATCAGTATATTTGGCGATTTGTAGAACCAAGTCAATTTTATTATCTTCTCTAATCTTTTTAATATAACCTACCGTCTTTTGGCCTTTTCTTAACTTTTGAAAAATCTCATTCCTATAAAGAACACCCCAAAACTCATTATTAATAACTGCTTTGTAGCCTAAATCGGTTTCATCAGCAATAATTAAATCAACTTTTTGCCCTTCTTTAAAATAAAAAGCCTCTTCCTGAATAAAGTCATCTAACAGCATAGATGCTGTCACCCGATTACTTTCATCCAAAAAAACCTTCACCAGACACGATCTGCCTTCGACCACTTTTGATGTTTGCTCACTAAAGGGAAGCAATAAATCTTTAGCTAAACCCCAATCTAAAAAAGCACCCACAGTACTAACAGAAACACACTTTAACCAAGCAACATCATCAACCTGAGCATAGGGTAATTTAGTCGTTGCGACTAATGAGTCTTTAGCGTCCGCATACACAAAAACGTTAAGCTGATCACCCACCTTACTTTCTTTAGGTGCATCAGTTAATGGCAATAGCACCTCACCTAAATCCCCACCCTCTAAATGCATTTCTTTAGCGTACAACTTAATAATTTTAAGTTGATTAAATTTACCTATTTCTATCATCTGTTTTAAATGCTAAATCATAATGACGGGCATTGTAGCGTATTAATTCATAAACCTTCACATTCCTTTTGTAAATTTACTGTTTTATCTTTCAATCAATCAAGGGTGCTTTATTAATTAATAGAGACTCTCTAAAATTACACTTAATTCATATTCCTAAGTAATCCTCATGTAAAATAAAACTTACATCTAAGGGGGACTCCATTATGGCTCATTCTTTATCTGAAAAACGCACATTACTAGCAAAAAACATCCTGTTTTGTAAACTGACTGAAAATGAACTAAACAAACTTTTAAAATTATCCACAGAATCTTCTTATACAAAAGGACAACTTATTTTTCAAAAAGGGGATGCTGGAGACAGTTTACTTGCAGTACTTGAAGGTGAAGTTAGTATCAGCGCTAATTCTGAAGACGGTAAAGAAATCATCTTAAATACGATTCCCCAGGGCGAGATGTTTGGTGAAATTGCATGCATTGATAGCGTCGAACGATCAGCAACAGCAACAGCGGTAAGTCATTGTACTTTATTGGCAATAAATCGAAATGACTTTATTCCTTTTTTAAAAACCAATCCAGAAATTGCAATAGAGCTGCTTAAAGCTTTATGCCTAAAATTAAGAGACACCTCTAATAGAGTTGAGACCGTTGGCTTACTCCCTGTTCATATTAAACTAGCCCGTTTTTTATTAAACGCCAGCGAGAAATCAGGACAAAAGAAAGCAAATGGTTTACTGCTTGACTGGAAAAAATCACAACAAGTGATTGGTAATGAAATTGGCACATCACGCGAAAGTGTTAACAGACTATTAAATCAATGGAAAAAACAAAAAATATTGTTATTAGGCGGACAAAGCCTCAGCATTACAATCATAGACATTGATGCACTAGAAGCTATTGCAAATTAGCATCTATTTATTTCCAGCGGCCAACTATGAAGAATAAAACAGTACAATTTCTAATTCTTACCTTTGTTTTTCTGTCTGTTTTATCTCTTTATAAACATAGCAAACTAGAATTTTTAGAGTTATATGCCTATGACCACCTTCTTCAAAAATATTCAGTAAAAATACAAAGCTCTCCCGTCACTGTTATCACTTTAACCGAAGATGATTTTCGCAAACAAAATCGCTGGGAAATATCTGATGCCTTATTAGCAGACATACTATCAAATCTTTTAGAGTATAAAGCTAAAGTCATCGGTGTCGATGCTTACCGAGACTTCCCAGTCCCTCCTGGTTACAAAAGGCTGGAAAAACTATTCCTTAATCATCAAAATATTGTTGTCACGACTAAATTTGGTAACAAAGAACAAAAAGGGGTTTCTCCGCCTCCTGCACTTAAAAATACAGATCAAACGGGATTAGCTGATATGCCAGTTGACAGAGACAATACAGTTCGACGTGGCTTGCTCTATCTTAATGATAATCAATCAACCTCCTATTCTTTAGCATTTCAACTTGCCATTAAGTATTTACAAGATAAAAAAAAACCAATTTCATTCGGATGGGACAAAGAATCTCAACTTCATCTAGGAGAAAGTATTATAAAACCATTTCAACCAACCGATGGAGGCTATGAGGATGAGCAAATTCAAGGATTTCAATTTCTTTTAGATTACTGTAGCCCTACTGATGCAATCCCACGCTACGACCTTGCAACTTTTCAATCCGGAAATATTCAAATAGATGATTTCAAAGATAAAACAGTATTAATAGGAACAGTAGCAGAAAGCCATAAAGACCATGCGCTTACATCATGCAGTAAATTATCAGAAAATAACAAACCTGTTAGTGGCGTACTACTTCATGCCGCAGCAACAGACCAACTCATTAGATTTGCCCAACAAAAACAATCTACCTTAAGCACAGCAACAGATTTGCAAGAAATCTTGTGGCTATTTCTATGGACTTTTTTAGGAGGATATTTCAGTCAACTCCAACTCTCTTTGTCACAACAAATTATGGTCTGGATAGCCGGGCTTGGAATATTATTCTTAGTAACCGACCAATTTTTTGCTAACAACATTTGGTTAATCAGTGCAACGCCAGCCATTGCATGGCTTCTGTCTAGCATATTAACAACAGCTTACAAAGCCTCTCAGGAAAAAAAAGATCGCGCACTATTAATGAATCTATTCTCTAAACATGTTGCGCCAGAAATTGCTGAAGAAATTTGGCAAAACCACGATCAGTTTTTTGCAAAGGGTCGCCCTCTGCCTCAAAAAACCATAGCCACAGTAATATTTACCGATATCCAACACTTTACCACCATAGCTGAAGAGCTAGACCCCGAAACTTTATTCAATTGGTTAAATGACTATTTAGAAGGCATGACCCCTATAGTCGCCTCTCACAAAGGTGTTGTTATTCGTTTTATTGGCGATGCCATCTTTGGTGCCTTTGGTATCCCTGTACCTCGCCAATCCAAAACAGAAATTCAGCAAGATGCTCTTAATGCAGTAAATTGCGCGTTAGCAATGGAGAAAAAATTGATTGAATTAAATAAAAAATGGGCAGAACAAGGCTTACCCCCAGTTGGCATGCGTATTGGGTTGCACACAGGCTCCTTAGCAACGGGAAACATAGGCGATAAAGATCGAATGGAATATACCATTCATGGTGACACTGTTAATATAGCAGCTCGCTTAGAAGGGTTTGATAAAACACAATTTAAACCCGATTATTTTAAGTATCCTTGCCGTCTATTAATTGGCGGAGAAACTTTACAATATATTGGAAACCAGTTCCAAGTTGAAGCGATAGGAAATATAACGCTGCGAGGAAAAAAAGAGGCGATTAGCGTTTTTAGGATAACAAATTAAAAACCCATTTATATCTTTAAAATACAATATGTTATAAAATATAAAATATAAAATATAAAATATTTTGATATTAATATTCTTTAATACCTTATAAAAAATCCAACATAATGTGTCTTTTTAACAAAAAAAAAATAATCGTCACGCTCCCCCTTTTATTAAGTTTTCAAGCTTTTAACACTCAAGCAGATCAGCCGACAGTAAAATTTCCACCAATTACCCCCCCTGATGCACTAAGTAATGAGAAACCAAAGCTACCCGACACACAGCTTCGTCCCCCACAAAAAAAGCCTAAATTCAGTTTACCACCCATTAATACTACACCCGACAAAAACCAACGTTTATCTTCTGCTTTTAAGATATTTGTCAAAAAAATTCAGCTAATAGGTAACACTGCCTTTACTGAGAAAGAATTACAAGAAATCACCGCTCATTTTGAAAATCGCACCATTACAAACGAAGAATTACAAGCCCTGCGCCACCAGCTAACACGCTATTATATTGACCATGGCTACATTAATTCAGGTGTCACACTTCCAGACCAAGATATTAACAATGGCATCATTCAGTTGCAAGTTATTGAAGGTGAGTTAACCCATCTTAATATTACGGGTAATGACTGGCTTAAATCATCCTATATTGATAACAGAATGACGCAAAGTTTTACCCCTCCCCTTAACATTAATAACATACAGGATCGTTTATTACTATTACAACAAGACCCTCTGATAGACCATGTTAATGCAGAACTTCGCCCAGGTCTAAAGCCTGGCGAAAGTAATATGAATCTACATATTACAGAAGCAAAACCTTATCAGGCAGGCATCGTTGCTGCTAACAATATTTCCCCAAGTATTGGTGGTATTAGTGGAAACTTTTGGTTAACACACCGTAATTTAACGGGTTACGGGGATGCTTTATTTTTTAGTTACTCTGTCGCAGAAGGGCTGGATGATTTTAGTGGCTCTTATTCCATTCCCTTTACTGCCAAAGATACTCGCTTAAAACTCTATTACCAAAATAGTGAATCTGATGTGATAGAAAGCCCGATTGAAGAAGATGTTAATATTCATAGTCGTTCAGAAACCTATGGCATCTCTCTTTCCCAACCATTCTTCAGAACACCGGAGCAAGCCTTAACCTTATCACTGGCATTTGAACATAGACGAAGTAAAACATTTATCAATACTAATCCTTTTCCATTTGCTGCAGGTGTACCAGTGCAAGGTGAAGATAAAGGTGAAAGTAAATTATCAGTCCTCCGTTTTAGCCAAGATTGGTTACACCGCAGCCAAACCCAAGTCATTGCGTCTCGATCAACTTTTAACCTAGGCTTTGACGTATTAGGTGCGACTAACAACAAGGGCGATACACCCGATGGACAATTCTTTTCTTGGCTAGGACAATTTCAATGGGTTAGGCGTATTCCTCTACTAGACAGCCAGTTGATATTCCGAACAGATGCACAATTAGCCAGTGAATCATTACTCCCCTTAGAAAAATTTTCAGTCGGAGGAATGCACAGCGTACGTGGCTATCGCGAAAACCAATTGGTAAGAGACAATGGAGCCGTCACATCTCTAGAATGGAGAATCCCTATTTTTCGCTTACCCATCCCTGGCATCAGTAAAACAATCAACGATGGGTCATTGCAAATAGCAACATTTGCTGATTTTGGCTGGTCAGATAACCAGAATACAACCGACATGGATCCAGAAGACCAAGAAACCCTGAATGTAGCAACCCCTGGACCAAAAACCATCGGTAGCTGGGGACTGGGGTTACGTTGGGATCCATCCCCCGTAATACATTCAGAATTTTATTGGGGTGTTCCTTTTCGTAGCATAAAAGAAGGCACAAAACATGATATACAAGACTATGGCATCCATTTTCAAGTCAACATTCAATCATTTTAAAATACTAAACTAGCCACATAAGTTGAGCTGCCAGCTCTTTGGCAACCCACTATTTATAATATCTGTTGGAGAGCATAAGCGAATGAAATATAAACAAATCAAAAATAGACCCGCTAAAAAAAATTTATTTCTCATCCTCTCCTTTACTTTTAGTCCTCCTAGTTATAGTGAAGTCACTCTTGATGGCTCAATGGGTACTGCTGGCAGTGTTGCTGGCCCTGATTATCAAATCACAGAAGATGTAGGTCATCGAGCGGGTAGCAACCTCTTCCATAGCTTTGGACGATTTAATATCAATAAGACAGAAAGCGCGACCTTTAGTGGCTCTGCTGGAATCAAAAATGTAATTAGTCGTGTAACAGGTGGACAAGCTTCAACGATTGATGGTGTTTTTCGATCAACTATTCCTAATGCTAACATCTATTTTCTTAACCCGTCAGGGGTCATTTTTGGTGAAAATGCAAGCCTTGATGTGCAAGGGGCATTTCATGCCAGTACAGCGGATTATTTAAAATTTAAAGACGGGGTAAAGTTTGAAACGGGCGTAGCAACAGCCAACCCAATACTTATTACAGCAACACCAGAAGCGTTTGGTTTTTTGGATAACACGCCTGCCAGTATTTCTGTTTTAGGTGAGACTAAAACAGCAACTCTCGACGTAAAAAAAGATGCAACACTTTCATTAATTGGGGGAGATATTACGCTTAAAAATGGCTTTCTTTTTACACAAAGTGGTCAAATCAATTTGGTCAGTGTTGGTTCTTTAGGTGAAGCAATCATCACTGATACAGCAATTGGAACTACTTCTTTTAATAAAATGGGAAAGATTAGTCTTGTTTCTAACTTGCCAAATCATTTAAGCGTAGGATCACATGGTGATTCAGCAGGAAAAATATTTATTCGGGGCGGGCAAATGACTATGGATAATACAGCTATCTTTGTCTCAACAGAACAAGGTAAGGGAGGTGATATAGATATTGGATTAACTGGTGATCTAAATATCACAAACTCTCAATCTAATTCCAAAATAACCTTAAATATTTCATCTTCGACTAACGGCGTAGGTGATGGTGGTAATATCAACCTTAAAACAGCAGGATTAAATTTGAGCCAAGGCTCACAAATCAATAACTTAACCAGCTCAATAGGTAAGGGAGGTAATATAAATATTAATACGACCAACACCATTACATTATCAGGAGATGCAGCGGGGATTACCTCTAGTACAGCAGGAAAAGGTCAGTCGGGAAACATAAGACCTAAATCCTGCAATCATCACGCACAATAAAGTAAAAAGGATTGATTAAACAATAGGATAATATTGTTTTTCTAATTTTACTTTCTCATTGAATTAATGAAGCCTTCAAAAAGATCATCTCGTGTC
>JAKIVF010000082.1 GCA_021647145.1 Methylococcaceae bacterium
TTAACCCGACCTTCCTGCTGGATAATGCGCCATTGTGGCAATTCTTCTGTAACTAGAGCTTCTGCTCCATTTTCCCGATGATACATCACCTTACATTTACCATCAGAAATACCAGTATCAAACCATTTGATATTAATGCCTGATTCCATGACATTAGTACCAATTAAAATCTTTGTATTGCCTTCCTCAGGCGGACGTGTTGCAAGCTCCCGCTCTTCCATATCCATGTCACCATAGATAGTTTCCACCTCAACATTTTTCATGCCTCTGGATTGCAACATTTCTCGTAGGTTTTCCGCAGTTTTTTCACACTCCCCAACCCCAGGGCGGAAAATAGCAATACCTTTTCTGTCTTCGTTCTGAATTAAATTAATCGCCAGATTTTCAACTGATTTTTCACCTTTAACACCACCTGATGCTTTTGCTGCAGAAGCATCAACATAAAGAATTTTTGGTTGAAAATTGGCAGCCGGAAAATTGGAGTCAAATTCAGATGATTCATCTGAAGATTTTGCTGATTCATCCGTAAATATAACTTTGGGTTCAAAATTAGTAGCAGGGTACTGGCTATCATCACTGTTAGCAAAAGCGGGCAGGGGGATTGAAACGAAAGCTGTAATTAACAGACTCAAGAGTTTATTTTTCATTTTTTGTATAATACCAATAGGTTGAATGTCAAAGAAATAAAAATGTCTTGTCCCCAGTATCGTGTATTTTTTTTGTATTCGCAACTTTTTTTAATGGCCGCGGGTGTGGCATATTGACCTAAAGAAGTGTTTTTATATCAGGATGCTCATTTAATAATTGTTGACGAAAATCTTCAATCGCATCTTCATTCTTGCGTTCTTTTCTAGGGATAGTGACATCAATTTCACTGATCACTGACATAGGCGGTGTTGAGAGAAAAATCAGACGGTCTGCTAGGGTGATAGCTTCGCGCAAGTCATGAGTAACAAATAGAATAGTATGGGGTCGTTGTTGCCATAATTTAAGTAATGAATTTCTAACCTGACGAGCTGTAGGTGGATCTAATGATACAAAAGGTTCGTCCATTAATAGAATGTCTGGGTTAATTGCAAATGCACGGATAATTGAGACTCGGCGACTCATACCTAGAGAAAGGTGCTCTGGATAGGCGTGTTGATGCTCTGTCAGTTGCATAGAATTAAGAAGTGAATCAATATATTTTCTAGACTGGTGGTTATTTAATACTAGCTCAATGTTTTCCCTAACGGTACGCCAAGGCAGTAAACGTGGGTTTTGAAAAATATAGCCAATGGTAGGGAGAAATTGAGGTTTGTCGAGACGTATTTCACCTTCATAATCATTATCTAGGTTGGCGATAATATTTAATAATGTTGTTTTGCCACAACCAGAAGGACCGACCAGACAAACAAATTGATTTTTATTTAATTTTAAATTTAAATTAGAAATAGCAGTATTTTTTTGTGAATCAGCCGTTGTATACGTTTTGTTTTTAATATTAATATACATGCCCGTCATCGTCGCCACCTTAAAGCTTTTTTATCCAGGGGTTTTAAGATAAGTAACTCAATGCCCTGGATAACTATGATAAATGCGATGGTGTAAGCTAAAATACTGGCAACATCAAATAACTGAAAAAATAGATGTAATTGATAACCCATGCCATCACTACGGCCTAGAAGTTCTACCACTAAGATGATTTTCCAGATTAAGGCTAAGCCTGATCGAGTGGCAGCCATCACAAAAGGATGAAGTTGTGGCCAAATCACATGGAAGAAGGTTTTTTGTTTTGTAAAGTGGTAACTGCGTGCCATTTCTAATAGGTCTTTGTCCAGTGCTCTTGTGCCTTCTCTTAGGGTAACAATAACATTGGGTATTTTATTGATCACTACAGCGAGAATAGCTGCTGATTCGATGAGGCCAAACCAGACATAACATAAAATAATAGTGACTAACGCAGGGATATTTAAAAAAATCACTAACCAATTATCAAAAAAAGCGTCTATTTTTTTGTTTAGGCCGAGTGTAATGCCTATCGCACAGCCTAAAATCATGGCAATAGAAAAGCTGATGATTAATCGCAATAAGGTAATACCTAAATGATATGGAAGTTGTCCTGATTCAATTTCTTGCCATAGAACCTGTAGAACCAAAACTGGGGTAGGTAGGGTGTTATCATTAATTAGAATAGCTAAACCGTGCCAGATTGCGATTAATAAGAAAAATGAAAAAAGTGATAAAGTTTTATTAAGCATTTGTAATTAATGTACTTAATCCATTGTCCAAAAAGTACCCGGTTGCAGAGTTTCTGAGTTACCCGTTAATTTATTGTTACTGAGTTTGCGTAAAATTGTATAAATTGTAGCTGCTGCTTGTTGCCCTTTTTTACCCCATTGTTTTATACGGCCTTCACAATAACGAGTGCGTAATGTAGTTTGCGTAGCGGGGTCTTTTGTCTTAGTGAGAGGAATAATTTTCTGCCATACCTCGTCAGATTGACAAAGTTGATTTTTGGCTTGTTGAGTTGCGATTAAAAATGAATTAATAGCCACTTTATGTTCATTTGCCCAGCTCTGGCTAAATACATAGCCTAAGGTAGGAACCTCTTGTTTTATTTTTAATTGTTGCAAAATTTCTTTTCCACTGATGATTTGTTGGTAGCCAATGGCTTCTAATTTAGCCGCATAATGCCAGTAAGTAATAATGGCATCCACACGGTTTTTAGCAATTTGTTGGCTGAGCAAAGGAGGTGCGGCAAAAATTTTTTCCACTGATAAATTAAGATCTACACGATTTTTTTGTTTAGCCAAGGCTTGTAATAGTAACCAGTTTTTATCTAGTTCCCCTCCTGCAATACCTAATTTTTTACCTTTTAGGTCGGTTAAGGATTTTATATCGCTATTTTTAGGAACGACTAAAGCACCTGATGTAGTGGAATAAGGGTAAAAAGTAAAGTCAGACCCTGTAGATCGTAGTCTAGATACCCAAACCCAGTCTGAAACAATCATATCGACTGCACCGGATTGCAGCGCAATTTTTCCAGCTTGCGGGTTGGCTACAGAGCGTATTTCTAGTTTAAAGTTAGTATTATCAAGTAAATTTTGGTTTTTAAGCGTCTCTAATTCCCAAGTGACTGTACCAAATGCTAATACACCCAGTCGAATGGTTGTTTTTTCATTTGCAAAACTAATTGTGGAAAAGGTTGTTAAACAATAAAAAAGAAAAAATTTGAATTTCATATGAATTAATTTGTTTTGTAAAACTCTATATTAAAGTCTATTTTATCGTTAGATTAGAGTAGATGCGAGAATGATTAATAGAATATGATAAAATTCTCAAATTCAGTTAGTTTCAAGACAGTGGTATGAGATGAGTAGTTCCCCAGAAATAACTCAGTTAGTTGACCGGTTTGGTAGAGTCGTCGATTATCTGAGAATATCCATTACAGATCGTTGTGATTTTCGTTGTGTCTATTGCATGGCTGAAGAGATGACTTTCTTGCCGCGTGCGCAATTATTAACATTAGAAGAAATTGACTTTGTGGCTCGTGCTTTTGCTGATTTAGGGGTTAAAAAGATACGTGTAACAGGGGGAGAGCCATTAATCAAAAAAGGTGTGCTAGGTTTATTAGAAAACTTGGGGAAGATAGAATCGCTTAATGAACTAGTGTTAACAACCAATGGCTCTAAGCTTGAAGAAATGGCTGAATCATTAAAGAATGCAGGTGTAAAAAGAATTAATATCAGTCTTGATACACTGGATGCAGATAAATTTAAACAGATTACCCGAACCGGTGATTTGAAAAAAGTTTTAAAAGGCATTCAGACAGTAATAAAAGTAGGTTTTGATCGAATCAAATTAAATGCAGTTATTTTAAAAAATCGTAATCACCAAGAAGTCACGAATTTAGTGCAATTTGCAATTGATAATGAAATTGATATTAGTTTCATAGAAGAAATGCCTTTGGGCATTGTTGATGATCATAATCGAGCAGAAGTTTATTATTCAAGTGATTTAATTAAAGCTGATTTAGAAAAAAACTATAAATTAAACTCTATTGCAGATAAGACAGGCGGTCCATCGGTCTATTCTATTGTGGTTGGCACAAATACCAGAGTAGGATTTATTTCTCCACATAGTGCTAATTTTTGCAGTACCTGTAATCGGGTAAGATTAACAGCAGAAGGGCGTTTGCTGCTTTGTCTGGGGAATGAGCATTCGGTTGATTTAAAACAAGTGATTAGAGCTAATCCCGGCAATATGGAAAAACTCAAAGAAACTATTGTTGACTCTATGAAGATTAAACCAGAAAAGCATGAGTTTGATCTTAACGAACAGCCTATTCTAATGAGGCATATGAATGCAACTGGTGGATAATATTTAACTTTTTTTTTGAAAAAAGTAAATTGTCAGTTATCCTATTTAGGTATGGAGATTAAATATTCAAGTGCAAGTAATTTAATTTTCACTCCTTAAATAATTAATAGGATTTAATTAATCACCTGATGAATATAGAATATAAAGCTCACCCATGGCATGGTATTAGTGCTGGCGAAAAAACACCTGACATAGTTACTGCCTTTATAGAAATTGTGCCTTCCGATACTGTCAAATATGAGATTGATAAAGAGACTGGATATCTTAAAATAGATCGTCCTCAAAAGTTTTCAAATGCAATTCCCACTCTTTATGGTTTTATTCCACGTACTTATTGCGGCGAAACCGTTGCAGCATATGCCCGCGATAAAGCCAGTGGAGTAGAGGTAAAAAAAGGTGATGGTGATCCATTGGATATTTGTGTTTTGAGTGAACGTAATGTATCTCATGGGAATATTATTTTACCTGCAATTCCTATTGGTGGTTTTAGAATGATAGATCATGGTGAGGCAGACGATAAAATTATAGCGGTGATGAAAGGAGATGAGTTTTATATGCAGTGGAATGATGTATCTGATTGTCCAGTATCTTATATTAATAGATTAAAACACTACTTTTTGACTTATAAAAACCTTCCTGGGGAAGAAAGTGTTTGTGAAATTACTCATGTTTATGGACGTAAAGAGGCGCATGAAGTGATCCGGCGGTCTTTGTCAGATTATAATACTTACTGCGAGTCTATATAATATATACAATTAAGTTAAGTTTTCTTTGTATAATTGTAAGTGTAGCAATGTACGATTGATTAAAAAATGACAAAACAAGTAAGTGCAGATGACATTATTTCACAAGCACGAAAATATAAAGAAGATCGAGAAAAAAACTATAGAGAAAAAGCGTTAAAGCTTTATCCTTGGGTTTGCGGTCGATGTACACGTGAGTTTACTCATGCTAATTTGAGTGAGTTAACAGTCCATCATAGAAACCATGACCATGATGATAATCCAGAAGATGGAAGTAACTGGGAGTTATTATGTATTTATTGTCATGACAATGAGCATTCTCGATATGAAGAGCAAGTAAGGTATGGTGTTCAAAACTCAGCTGAAGCTGAAGATCATGGTGGGGATGCAACATTTAGCCCTTTTGCCGATTTAAAAGGAATGATGAAAAAATAAATGCAATGAAAAAGTGTCAGTGGGCAGTTTCATCTGAATTAGAAGAAAAATATCATGATTTAGAATGGGGAGTGCCGGTACATGATGATCGTTTATTGTTTGAATTATTAATTCTTGAGGGAGCTCAAGCAGGTTTAAGTTGGTCGACTATCTTAAATAAACGTGATGGGTATAGAAAGGCGTTCGATAATTTTGATGTGCAGTTGGTGTCTCAATATAATGATGAGAAAATTCAACTGCTATTGAATAACCCTGAGATCATTAGAAATAAATTAAAGGTAAATGCTGCGATTAAAAATGCGAATGCATTTATAGCTATTCAACAAGAATACGGTAGTTTTGATCGTTATATTTGGCAGTTTGTAGAGGGTGCCGTTATACAAAATGATTGGCAACATTTTAATCAAATACCTGCCGTTACACGTGAATCAAAAATGATGAGTAAAAATTTGAAGCAAAAAGGCTTTAAGTTTGTTGGAGAAACAATCTGTTATGCTTATATGCAGGCAGTGGGAATGGTAAATGATCATACTGTGGATTGTTTTAGGCACAAACAACTATCAGGAAACCAATGACTGATATTGATAAGCAGGAACAGGAAGAACATACTCAAAATTATCAGCATCTTATTAAAAGCCAGCAAACATTATTGCTGGCAACAGTTTCCAGTCATGCTGAGCCAGAATGTAGTTATGCGCCCTTTGTAACAGATGAACATAAGGTGTTTTATATTTTTGTCAGTGAATTAGCAATCCATACAAAAAATATGATAGAGACACAGAAGGCCAGTATCTTATTCATTAAGCCAGAGCATGAAACGAAGAATTTTTTTGTTCGAGAGCGAGTTATTTTTGATTGTATAATTAGCGAAATTCAGCAAAATGATGAACTTTATAATAGGCAGCTAAGTCAGATGAATGATCAGTTTGGTGAGACTGTCGAGCTATTAAGGAGTTTGCCGGATTTTCACTTATTAGCTTTAACTCCCGTTAAAGGCAGGTATATTGCTGGCTTTGGAAAAGCATTTATGATTAATATGACAGATGGGTCGCTTGGTTTTTAATATGAAAAACAGAATGAATAAAGTTTTATTGATAGTTAGTGTTTTATTTTTATTGGGTTGTGCGTCTGATAGAGAGGGTTATATGCAAAAAAGTGAATTGATGTCGCAAATCGAAAAAGGACAAGCGCCTATTATTATTGATGTACGGTCATCTTCTGAATATCAGGCGGGACATGTCCCTGGGGCGATCCATATTCCTTTCTGGACAGCGTTTACTACTGATGAAACGGATAATTATGAAAAGAAAGATTTGGTGGTTATGTACTGTGAACACGGGCCAAGGGCTGGTATTGCAAAACTGGCTTTAAGTTTATCTGGATTTGAAAATATTAGCTACTTGGATGGGCATATGACGGCATGGAGAAAGTCTGGTTTACCTATAGAGGCAGATCAAAAAAAAGAATAATAGAGGCTAGTTGAGCCAAAAATGCTTCACCTAGGTGAGAATATATATTTTTTCTACCAGATTCCTTTTTTCCAGCGTTTAGCTGTAAGATTTTTCAAGCGTTTGATATAAGCTTTTTCATCCCAATGCTCCTTTTCCTTGCTGTGGTGAATATTAAATAAATCCTCAGCGATTATTGCTCCTACCGCATGAAGCGCGTCATGGCGGTCTAAGCCCTGTTGAATAAGTTTTTTAACTACAATGGGGGCATATTCAGTTTCAATCAATTGATTTTCTACAATAACATGGATTGATGCGTGTATTCTTTCTTTACCTTTAGGGACTTCCTCCTCAAAATCTTCATGGAAAATTTCAACTAAATTAATTCGTTCTGATTCATCAATGGCTAACCACTCTTCAGGCTCTGGTGCAAGTAAAGCGATATATTTTTTCATGGTTATATCCCCCTAAGTTTTTTAAAAAATAAATAGCTTAGCTGGTTTATGCGGAATAGTACCAACCTTTTTGAAATCTTGGAAGTTTTTATTGCTATTTAGGTTTTAGAAAAATAGAAATTTAAAATTATGTACTCAAGTACAATAGATTTTTATACTGACTTCATTTTATGATGCACTTCACGGTATTTCAATAAATAATATGAATTGTATAAATGGAAGGGGAAAGCATGAATGAATTAAAAGAGAGTAAAAATGAAATAGATTTTGATTTTGATGCATGGATGGCTCTATATAAAAAAGACCCGGAGAGTTTTGAAAAACAAAAAAAGGATTTAATTCAAGAGACTATAAATAAAGCCCCAGAAAAAATGCAGAGACGTTTAAATGGATTGCAGTGGAAGATTGACACAGAAGTAAAGCTAACTAAAAACTCTCTGGATGGATGTATTAGAGTCTATCAGATGATGATGGATTCGGTCTATGAGCCAGGTGGTCTGCTGGAAGCTTTATCTATGACAGAAGAGAGAATTAAAGAAGACTTGCCGAATGTTGTTAATATAAATAATTTCAATAAGGATCAAGCAGAGGATTAGGCGGGAAGTAGTTGGAGCTAATGTAATGCTATTGATTAAATTCTAACATCCAGTCAAAACTCTGTTTAGTTGTACCAACGGGAATATACTCGGCACCAACCCAGCCGGTATAGCTTGATTTGTTAATGTGAGTGAATATTTTTTGAAAATTAATTGCTCCTGTCCCTGGCTGACCTCTACCGTGAGTGTCAGCAAATTGGATGTGACCAATTTTATGACTATATTGGTTGATAAACTGAAGAATTATTTCATTCATCATTTGCATATGATAAATATCATATTGCATAAATAACATAGGGTGATTTATTTCTTCTATTACATTTATCATTTGCCGCCCAGAATGAATAATAAAATTAGGCATATCTTTGGTATTAATGGCCTCGAATACTGTTTTGATGCCTAAGGGTGAAAATGTATCAAGTGTGAGTATAAGGTTCTTTTTAAAAGTAGTTAGGTATTCTTTCGTTCTCTGATAGTCATTGCATCGACCAGGCAGTACGTTGATGGCTTCTGGTTGTAAAATATTGGCGTATGATTTGCATTGCTGAACTGAGTTATAAAAATGCTCTGTTTTTTCTGGAACTGCGGCTAGTCCTTCCCCTCCTTGAAGAAGATCGTCCGCATCAATATTAAATACAACAAGGTTAAGTTGGTTTTCTAATAATGCTTGTTTAATGTGTAAGGCAGGAAATGAATAAGGGAATTGAATTTCAACCGCTTTAAAACCACAATTTTTAGCAGCTTTGAAGCGATCTAAAAAATCAAGCTCATTAAATAATAAGCTTAAATTTGCTGAAAACTGAAGCATTTGATGCTTTGATTTTTAGTGAGTAGAGTTAAGGTTCAGTTGTTTCGCGGCCATATTTATCATTAAATCGAATGATATCATCTTCACCTAAATAGCTGCCTGATTGTACCTCTACTATTTCCAGTGGGATTACCCCCGGGTTTTCTAAGCAATGAACGATACCTAATGGAATGTAGGTTGATTCGTTTTCAGATAAGAGTATTTGCTCGTCTCCTTTAGTGACAAGTGCGGTTCCTTTAACGACAACCCAATGTTCTGCGCGGTGGTGATGTTTTTGTAAAGATAGTTTGGCTCCAGGGTTAACAACGATGAGTTTCGTTTGGTGACGGCTGCCATTATCTACAGAATGAAAAAAACCCCATGGGCGATATACCTTTAAATGAATATTAGCTTCTTTACGTTTATCTTTTTTAAGTTGATCAACGATTTTTTTAACATCTTGCACTCTATCCTTTGCGGCTATCATAACCGCATCATCTGTTTCTATTACAATGAGATTATCAACTCCGATTGTGGTGATTAGCTTGTGACTAGCATGTATATAAGAGTTGTTTGTATCTAAAGTTATGACATCACCGCTCACGGCATTACTTTCTTCATTTTTGTCAGAAACTTCCCATAAGGCAGACCAGGAGCCGACATCATTCCAGTCTGCATCAAGAGGGATGATTGCAGCTTGATCTGTTTTTTCCATGACGGCATAATCAATGGAATCAGAAGGGCATTTTGTAAAAGCCTCTCGGTCTAAACGAATAAAGTCAAGGTCGTGTGTTTCATTGTTTAGAGCATTTTTACAAGCTTTTAGGATATCAGGCTGAAATTTATTTAATTCTTCAATATAACGTCCTGCTTTAAAGGCAAACATGCCGCTATTCCAGAAATAATCACCACTTTTAAGATATTTCTTTGCAGTTTCTAGGTTGGGTTTCTCAACAAAAGTCGCTACATCAAAACTATCTTTGTCAATACCCTCACCTGCTTTTATATAGCCGTAGCCAGTCTCTGGTTCGGTGGGAATAATGCCAAAGGTAACTAAGTATCCTTGTTCTGCCAAGGTTTTAGCTTTTTTAATTGTAGCTTGAAAGGCAGAAACATTTGAAATGACATGGTCAGCGGGTAAGATTAATAAAATATCATCAGGGTCTGCTGATAAAGCGGCTAAGGCAACTGCGGGCGCAGTATTCTTACCCATTGGCTCAAGAATAATTGCAGAGGGTTTGATGTCAATTTCACGTAATTGTTCAGCCATCAGAAACCGGTGATCTTCATTGCAAATAGCGATAGGTGGTTGAAGGCTTTCAATCCCTTGTACGCGTAGAACTGTTTCCTGTACCATCGTTTTGGAGGAAACTAAGGGTAAAAACTGTTTAGGGTATTGACTGCGAGATAAGGGCCATAGTCGAGTGCCAGAACCACCAGATAAAATTACAGGGATCATGTTTTTTTACTCTTTGAAAAAAATTAGAATTAAGATATTTGGTAATATAGTATAAGCAAAAACAATTTGCTGTCGATGAATTTAGTTTAACTATGTGAAATGTAACATAGATATATTAATGAGCATGGAGCAAGTCCGTTAAAATTAGTACCCAAGTAAAATCAATTTAACCTTTTGCTTGCACTAAAAGCATTAAGAACCGTTAAAGCTTTTCTAAAATGAAAAAAAATCCTGCGTAAAATAATTTTGCTTGGGTACTTATGGATTTTATCATTACCAATTTTTAAAAAAATTGTTTATTTGTGTTTAATCGTTGAAATTATATTTAATAACCTTTAAGTGAGGAAATAATGGGGAAAGAATTAACCTGCTTTAAACTTTATGATATTAGAGGGCAGCTTGAAGTTGAGTTGGATGAAGGTATAGCCTACCGAATAGGCAGAGCATTTGCCAGGTCTTTAGGTTTAAATTCCGTTGTCGTGGGCGGTGATGCAAGAGAAACCAGTGAAGGTTTAAAGATGGCCTTGGCTAAGGGATTACAAGAGGAAGGATGTGATGTTATAGATATTGGAATGGTAGGCACAGAAGAAATTTATTTTGCTACTAGCCATTTGGGTGTTGATGGTGGTGTCGAAGTGACTGCCTCTCATAATCCGATAAATTATAACGGGATGAAGTTGGTCAGAGAGCAAAGTAAACCTGTTTCTGGTGATACAGGGTTGTTGGATGTGAAAGAAATGGCCGAGCAACAGCCTTGGCTAGCTGAGGATAATAAAAAGGAAGTTAAACAAGGAAAATATTCTACTTTTTCAATTTTGGAAGCTTATGTTCAACATTTGTTAGGCTATATTAAGACTGATAATATTAAGCCCCTTATATTAGTGGTCAATTCTGGTAATGGTGCTGCAGGACATGTCGTGGAGGCAATTGAAGAGCAGTTTAATGCTTTAGGTGTGCCAATAGCATTTATTAAAGTGCATCATCTTCCTGATTTTTCTTTTCCGAACGGGATACCGAATCCCTTGTTGCCTGAAAACCGATCTGATACCAGTGATGCGGTAAAGAAACACGGTGCTGATATGGGAATTGCTTGGGATGGTGATTTTGATCGTTGTTTCTTGTTTGACGAAAAGGGGGAGTTTATTGAAGGCTATTATATTGTTGGCTTGTTAGCAGAAGCTTTTTTAAAAAAACATCAAGGTGAAAAAATAATCTATGAACCTCGGTTAACATGGAATACTCAAGAAATTATTGAGAGTGAGGGAGGGGTTCCTATCTTGTCCAAAACAGGTCATGCATTCATAAAGGAAAGGATGCGTAAAGAAGATGCCATTTATGGCGGTGAGATGAGTGCTCATCATTATTTTAAAGATTTTTTTTATTGTGATAGTGGAATGATTCCTTGGTTGTTGGTTGCAGAATTGCTTTGTGTGCAAGGACAAACTTTATCATCCATGGTTGCCGAGAGGATTGCCAAGTTTCCGTCTTCAGGTGAAATAAATAGTAAGATTGAAGACCCGGAGACAGCTATTAACAGAGTCCTTGATGTCTATAAAGCGGATGCAATAAATATAGATCGAACAGATGGGATTAGTGTTGAATATAGTGATTGGCGATTTAATTTGCGAATGTCTAATACAGAGCCTGTAGTTCGGTTAAATGTAGAATCTCGTGCAGATGTAGTTTTGATGGAAAAGAAAACAGAGGAGATTTTGAAGTTGTTACGAGAGTAAACTGTGTTCTATTGTCCAAGTCGTGGCCTGTATTGTCTAATGTTTAGCGGAGAACAAAAAAGACAGTGTTAAATTTTTGGACAATATTAAATTTTTGCCTTAAAAGTTAATGTAAAATACGAAATTAAACTTTTAGTTTGATAAATATTTTATAGGTAAAAAATGAAGAATTACAAAATCGCCATTTTAGCGGGTGACGGAATTGGGCCTGAAATTACACAGGAAGCACTTAAAGTTTTAAAGCTCGTTGAAGAACGTAATGACGTATCTTTTGAATTGTTACCCGCATTATTTGGTGCTTGTGCTTACTTTGAAACAGGCGATGCATTTCCACAAGAAACAAAGGATATTTGTGATGGTGCTGATGCAATTTTAAAAGGGCCGATTGGACTGAGTCATGAAGAATCAAAAAATATTCCTATTGATAAACAGCCCGAGCGAGGAGCTCTGTTACCAATGCGTCGGAGATATAATACATATGCAAATTTTCGTCCTGTTTCTTTGCCAAAGGAATTAGCACATTTCTCACCTTTAAAACCTGAAATTATTGGGGAAGGAATAGATTTAATTATTGTTCGCGAATTGGTAGGAGGCCTTTATTTTGGTGAAAAAGAAACAGGCGTTAATTCTGATGGACTGCGATATGTAAAAGAAACTCTGGAATATGATGAAGCTCAAATTCGTCAAATCCTGGTTCAAGCCTTTAATTTAGCAAGTCATAGAAAAAAAGTTCTGCATAATATACATAAAAGTAATGTGCTTAAATCCAGTGTGCTTTGGAATGAAGTATTGCAAGAAGTGGCTAAGGATTATCCAGAGATTAAAGTGATTAATATTTTGGTTGATGCTGCTGCAACGCTGCTATGCCTAAATCCAACACAGTTTGATGTGATGGTTATGGAGAATATGTTTGGTGATATTTTAAGTGATCAGGGTGGTGGTATTCTTGGTTCTCTGGGATTAATGCCCTCTGCTTGTTTGGGTGACGAAAAAGCTTATTATGAACCTTCGCATGGCTCAGCTCCTGATATAGCAGGTAAAAATATAGCTAACCCCTATTCAATGATAGGCTCAGTTGCAATGATGCTGGAAAATAGCTTTGATATGGCAGATGAGGCAAAAAATGTATGGGCTGCTATGCAAGGTGTTTTTGGCGATGGTTTTTCTACAGCTGATCTTTCTAAGCCAGGGTCTGGAGTAAATATGATTAGCACTAGTGAGTTTGGTGATAAAGTGGTTGAAAAATTAAGAAATATGCCAAAGGTATAAGAGCTTTGTCTGTTTTAGAAAATTGAATAAAAGTTATAAGTTATGAAGAGAGCAAAAGCACAATCTGTAAAAGCGCAAGAAGCAAACTCTTTGGTGGAGAGTTTACAGCAATACTTTGTTAGTCAATTAAATGAGACTGCTAGTTCTAAACAGGTACAGCCATTTAAAAAAGTTGAATGGTTTCGAGATGAAGGCCTGCATGGGGGAGGGGTTCGCTATGAGGCAAATAATAAGGAAGTTTTTAATCGAGGCTCAGTGAATGTGTCGCAAATTCATTACGATGATGATAGTAACAGAAGCCTAGCTTCAGCAACAGCAATATCTACTATTATTCATCCAGAAAACCCTTATATACCTTCTATCCATATGCACATAAGCTGGACAGAAATGAAAAGTGGCCAGGGATATTGGCGCATGATGGTAGATCTTAATCCAGCAATAGAAAATGAGGCAGATAAAGTTTTGTTTGATAAGAATATACAAAATGTAACGTCTGAAGTCTATGATATGGCCACAGAACAAGGCGAGTGTTATTTTTTTATTCCTGCTTTAAATAGACATCGAGGGGTGTCGCATTTTTATTTAGAGGAATATAATAGTGGCAGTCCGCAGGCTGATTTTAAATTGGCTGAGGTATTAGGAAAAACCGCAATAGATGGTTATATTCAGATATTTAATCAGACAATAAAGAAAAATGATAGGGTAGCAGATGATGATTATAAAAAACAATTAGCCTATCACACGCTTTATCTGTTTCAAGTCCTGACTTTAGATAGAGGGACGACATCAGGTTTATTGGTACATAATCAAAATGATGTTGGGATTATGGGGTCATTACCTGCACAGATAGACAAAACTTTATTGTCTTCCTGGAAGAATAGAGTATTAACACCGCAAGATCAGTTAGTACAAGGGATTTTGGATGTATTGCCTGATGAGAGTCTTTGTGTTATTAATGAAGAGGTTAAAATGGCATTGGCTGAAGTAATACGCCAGCATTACACCTCAAATCCGCAAGCGCTTGGAATGCTGGCTCAAGGAAATGTAGTTCCTGAAACTGTTGGGAATCATAAGTAAATCATGGGTAAATAACAAATTTAAGGCTTTATTTGATTATAGCGATTCAGAAGGGGTATCTCGTTTTTTTAATTTTAAACCTTTCGAGTTGCTAGAATTTGCTGTTGAAGAAAAAACAGACGTGGATATTGGTCAATTATTTGATAAATAAACATGTTAGCTGAGTTTATTGCCTCTGTTAAAGAGATTGTTCTGCAATTTAGTGATGTAGAATTTTTAGTTATCACCATTATTGCTAGCGCAATAGGCCTTTATTCTTTTTACCAAATGGTGAAACGCCATCATATTTCACGCTTAATTGAAAATACACCCACATCTAAAATCCGTAGCGCAGCGCAGGGCTATGTAGAGCTCAATGGTAAAGCCAAGTTATTAGATGGCGACATAATTATATCGCCACTCTCTACCCGTCAGTGTGTTTGGTATCGTTATAAAATAGAAGAAGAATATGAATATCACGATAGTAAAGGCAATACTGTTCGAGGCTGGCGTGTTATTAAATCAGCTACAAGTGACGATTTATTCTTAATTGAGGACGATACGGGAAAGTGCATTATTGATCCCGATGATGCTGATGTGGTGACAACCGATAAACGCGTTTGGTATGACCGTTCTTTACTTAGATCACGACGATATACCGAAGAGCTGATCACGCAAAATGAACCTTTATATGCCATTGGTTTATTTAAAACAATTGATCGCACACAAAGACTTCAGTTTAAACGACATGTAAGTGAATTATTGCGACAGTGGAAAAAATCACCTAATTTATTACTGCTTAAATACGATAGGGATAATAACGGCCAATTAAGTGAGCAAGAATGGCAACAGGTACGTTTGGCCGCTGAGAAACAAATTCAACATGAATACGGTAAAAATTACCAACAAGAAGCACTTAACTTACTCGCCATGACACAAAATAAAGATCACTCTTTTATACTTTCTACATTATCAGAAGAAAAATTGATTAAACGATTTCAATTACATGTAATGGGTTATATTCTGACATTTTTCGTGATGGGAAGTCTTGTTATCTGGGCAATAAATGTCAGGTTAGGTGCTTAATTGATGAAACGAGTATTTAGTGACGGCGGTTTATTAGCAACGCAAATTGAAGATTATGCACCGCGCGCTCAACAACTTGAAATGGCAATAAGTATTGAGACAGTATTAGAACAAAGTACCACCTTAATTGCTGAAGCAGGAACCGGAACAGGAAAAACTTTTGCTTATCTAGCACCAGCTATACTGTCAGGTCAGAAAGTATTTATTTCAACAGGTACTAAAAATTTACAAGATCAGCTTTTTAATAAAGACCTACCCACTTTAAAAAGAGCACTTGGTATACCATTCAAAGCAGCATTATTAAAAGGTCGTAGTAATTATTTATGCCATTATCGTCTAAGCTTGGCGCAAACAGATCCACACCAAAAGTATCACCATAAAACACTACAAGAATTAGTTGATTGGTCAAATAAAACAAAAAGTGGTGATTTAAGTAATAGTGATATATTAGAAGATAATTCACCCTTATGGTCTAAAGTTACCTCAACAATTGATAATTGTTTAGGTCAAGAATGTCCAAATTACGATGACTGTTTTGTACTTGAAGCCCGAAAAAAAGCTCAAGAAGCTGATATTGTGGTTATTAATCACCATTTGT
>JAKIVF010000083.1 GCA_021647145.1 Methylococcaceae bacterium
ATTTAAGCTAGATGACTATGTGTTATTGATTTATGATCGTCGACGAAGATGGTTGAAAAAAATAAAAGATATTGATTTTCATTGCAATTATGGGATGATAAATCTTCATGACCTGGTGGGAATGAGGTATGGGGAGATGATTGAGACAAATACAGGAAAAAAAATTAAAGCTACTATGCCCACACTTCTAGATTGGTTTGATCATTTTGAACATGGTTCACAGATAATATATGGAAAAGATGCAGCCATGATCACCTTACTTCTTGATGCAAAACCGGGTGATATCGTCTATGAAACCGGTACGGGATCAGGAGCATTGACATCAGTACTCTCCCGTTCAGTTGGAGAGACAGGAAGAGTGATTACTCATGAGGTAAGAGAGTCTGCACATAAAATTGCAAAGAGAAATCATACTAAACTCGGAACTACCAATGTTGAGTTCATTTTACAGGATGTTGCTGAGAAAGGATTTATCGATGAAATAGATGGAATAAAATTGCAAGCAGATAGCTTGGTTCTAGATATGGGAGATCCATGGAGAGCAATACCACATAGCAAAAAGATTATGAGAACAGGAGCCAGAATTGTTGTGTTCATCCCAACATACCAACAACTTGATAAAATGTTTCAGAATTTAATAGAAAATGATTTTAGAGAGGTAAGAGCTATTGAGCTTATTGAGAGGGAGATACAGTACAAAAAGAACGCTCTGCGTCCTGCTACCAGAATGATCGGTCATACAGGCTTTTTATTACATGGCACCTACTATCCCTCGAGTTAAAGCATGTGTTGCATTTGTTCCAATCGAAACTATCGAAAAACATGAGTTAAATTTCAACTGACAGATTACAGCAATATCAGTACAATTATATCCCAGATATATAGTATAAACCAAAAAATAAAAAAAATTACTCGCTGTTGTGTATTTTACCTTTTCTATTATTCCAGGCTAGTGTCTCTGGTACTGAAAATAAGGAAGATAAAACCTTATCACCCTATTTTAAGGTAATGGGTGATGGTAGAGGGAGTATAGAAAACCTACCTTTGCAAGATACCTCTGCTCAGGTTGATATAGTCGGAGTTATCGCTGATGTAAAAGTTAGGCAGGTTTATCAAAATCGGGGAAAGACGGCTATAGAAGCCGTTTATGTTTTTCCTGGTTCAACCAAGGCGGCCGTTTATGGAATGAAAATGACCATTGGAGAGCGGGTGGTTGTGGCTAAAATAAAAGAGAGAAAAGCGGCTAAGGTTGCATATAATCAAGCTAAAAAACAAGGTAAACGAGCCTCTTTATTGGAACAGCAGCGGCCTAATGTTTTTCAAATGAACGTTGCAAACATTATGCCGGGTGATAGGATCGTTGTGGAACTGTCCTACACTGAATTGATTGTTCCAGAGCAAGGAATATACGAATTTGTTTATCCGGCAGTAGTTGGTCCTCGTTATTCAGAAACGCTTGCAAGTGGCGCGCCTGATACACAAAGCTGGATTGTAAATCCTTATTTACAACAAAATGTTGCACCACCTTACACTTTTGATATTAAGGCCTCTGTTTCTGCTGGTATCCCTCTTCAGGCACTAAGTTCTCCATCACATAACGTCGCTGTTGATTATAAAGAACAAGGTTCGGCTTTTGTGACACTTAAAAATAAAGACAATCGAAATGGTGATAGAGATTATATTCTTAGGTATCAATTACGAGGACAAGAAATAAATACAGGATTGTTATTGTATAAAGGTGAGGAAGAAAACTTCTTTTTATTAATGTCTCAACCACCTGAAAAGGTTATTCCCGAAAATATTCCTCCTAGAGAATATATTTTTGTAGTTGATGTTTCAGGTTCTATGCAGGGGTTTCCATTGAATACTAGTAAAAACTTAATGGCTGAACTGTTAAGTAATTTACGATCTACAGATTCGTTTAATATTTTGTTTTTTTCAGGTGGATCTTCAGTACTTTCTGAAACATCACTTCCAGTAACAAAAGCTAATATAGAAAAGGCTATTGCAATGATGGAAAGCCAACGAGGAAGTGGCAGTACTCGGTTGTTTTCCGCATTACAACGTGCAATGGCTTTACCTGCTGAAAAATCTACTTCACGTAGTTTTGTCATGGTGACAGATGGTTATGTGTCAGTTGAGAAAGAAGCATTTCAATATGTAAAAGATAATTTAAATAATGCTAATTTCTTTTCCTTTGGTATAGGTTCTAGTATTAATCGCTTTTTGATAGAAGGTTTAGCAAGAGCAGGTAAAGGAGAACCTTTTGTGATCACTTCCTCTGTTGAGGCTTTTCAAGTGGCTCAGCGATTTCGAGAATATATCGAAACCCCTGTATTAACAGGTATTAATATCAATTTTAACGATTTTGAAGCTTATGATGTAGAGCCTCAAAAAATTCCTGATTTATTTGCTGAAAGACCTTTGGTAATTTACGGAAAGTGGAGGGGGGAAGCTAAAGGTAAAATTGAAATAAAAGGGCATCAAGGTCAATCAGATTATATCCAGACTATAGGGATAAGCAAAGTAAAGGCAAAACCTGAAAATCAAGCAATTCGTTATTTGTGGGCAAGAAATAGAATTTCAGAATTAGGTGATTTTGAAAAGCTGAGTCCAGATTCTGGGCGTAAAGCAGAAATAACAACGCTAGGTTTAACTTATAATTTACTGACTGAATATACGTCTTTTATAGCTATAGATGAAATAATTGCAAATTCAACAGGTAAGAGCCAAAAAATAAAACAACCAATTCCTCTACCCAAAGGCGTTTCAAATCTCGCCGTCGGGGGTGTTGTGCCGACTACACCAGAGCCAGGTTTTTTAGGTTTACTCGCTGTACTTGTAGTCGTTTTTGGTACGACTTTATTGCCTCAGTTTAAAGCAAGGAAGGTTTAGTTATGATGTTCTTAAGACTTTTTTTACCAGGACAAATTGTGGCCTTTTGGTCGGTATGGGGCTGGTATTTAACTCGAATGCTTGATGGTTCAGATGAGCCGTGGGGTATTCTGGCTTTAGTTACCGTTATTATGTTGGTGATTAAAAAAGGGACATGGAATACCCCCTCAACAACTTCCCTAGGTATATCAGCTATGATAGCGATTATTTATATTATCAGTTACGGGTATTTCCCTCCTTTAATTAAAGGAGGGCTTGCAGTCATTGTTCTTGGTTTTTCAATTAGCTCCATCTGTTATGGAAAGACTATACAAACAGGAGTTATTGGTTTAATGCTATTATCATTACCACTGATTGCATCATTACAATTTTATGGTGGCTATCCAATCAGAGTTATCACTGCTTTTTTATCGTCTCATCTGCTTAATTTGGTAGGATACAATGTTCAACCGCAGGGGACGTTACTTTATTGGTTGGGTGAAGTAATTGCAGTTGATGCACCTTGTGCTGGAATTAAAATGATCTGGACAGGGCTTTATTTGAATTTTACTTTAGCAACATGGTATCAATTAAGTTTCCTGGCAACTTGGATAAGTACAAGTTTTACATTGTTTTCTGTGTTTATTGGCAATATTTGTCGGGCGACATTACTTTTTTTTACTGAAAGCGGTATAGTCAACGCCCCTGATATTGTGCATCAGGCAATTGGTATGCTTGTATTTGCAATCGTGGTCATTGCAGTATTAAGTTTCCATCACTTTAATCAGGAGCGTAAGCTATGCACTATGTATTTATAGCTGTACTACACCTGGGTGTTAGTTTGGTTCCTTTTGTTGATTGGGATACTCAGCACCAAAAGACAAATCCAGTATTTCAGGCTTGGCCAACTGAATTTGAAGGTTTGCCTTTAACTCGTTTAGAAATGACAGATAAAGAACGCGGTTTTATTAATGGGTTTCCTGGTAAAATCGCTCGATTTACAGAGGGTTCAAGAGAAATTATTATGCGTTATGTTGAGAAGCCTTCTCGCAAGCTTCATCCTTCTGCAGATTGTTTTCGTGGCTCTGGTTATAATGTGGAACCCGAACCGATCAGTCGAGATCAAAAGGGAAATTTGTGGGGATGTGTAATAGCTGAACGCAAAGGAATATCCTATCGCGTTTGCGAACGTGTTTATGATCAGTCAGGAAACAGTTGGTATGACGTTTCTTCCTGGTTTTGGTCGGTAATATTAAAAAATAGCCAAGGCCCATGGTGGGCAATTACAGTAGCTGAACGAATATAGATTTTCCTAAGAGCAGGATCTAAGCTGAAATTTGAGATTGGGTCCAGCTAATAATATCCTGTACGCCCATAGCTCCTGATTGACGATTAACTTCTTGACCATTTTTAAACAGTGCCAAAGTAGGGATGCTTCTAATGCCAAACTGTGAACCTAATGCTTGTTCTATTTCTGTATTTACTTTGGCAAACCTGATTTTAGGCTCCATTTGTGCCGCTGCCTGTTCAAACGCAGGTGCCATCATTTTACAGGGGCCACACCACGGGGCCCAGAAATCTACAAGTAGCGGAATATCATTTCTACTTATATGTTTCTGGAAAGTTTTTTCAGTAAGCTCTACAGGATGGGCAGTAAATAGTAAAACATGACATTTACCACATTTAGGATGCTTAGATAGTTTGTCTGAAGGAATTCTGTTCACAGAGGTGCAATCAGGACAAACAATATGTAATGATTCTGTCATTTTAGCTATTATCCTTTTATTCTAATAGTTAATGATTATGTAAGCGGCTAATTAAAACAGCTCTTCTGTAAAATATATTATATTTTAGCTACGCTTTGGTCTAGTATTTTTTTCTACGAGGGGAGCTATTAGCTTTTTTTTGTTGATTCGTATTTTTATTGCGTCGTGGTTGACGAGGTTGTTTGGGCGGAATAGGAGGTGCTATTTTGGAGGTCTCAAAACCTGGAATTTGTTCACGTTTTATCTCTTTACCAATTAATTTTTCAACTAAACGTAAGGTCTTATATTCATCATGAGATACAAGAGATATTGCTTCACCTTCTTCACCTGCACGACCGGTTCTACCAATTCTATGTACATAGTCTTCTGGTACACGAGGCAATTCAAAATTAATTACATGAGGTAGTAGGTTAATATCTATACCTCGTGCTGCAACATCAGTAGCGACTAAAACTCTTAAGTTATTAGCTTTAAAACCTGCCAGGGCTTTAGTTCTAGCACTTTGGCTTTTATTACCATGTATAGCGGCAGCGTTAATGTTAACTTTGTTGAGTTTTTCTGTGAGTCGATTAGCACCGTGTTTAGTGGTAGTAAACACCAATACTTGTTGCCAATTATGTTCTTTTATTAGGTGACAGAGAAGTTTACTTTTATCTGTTTTATCTACCAGATAAGCAACTTGATCAACTAATTCAGCCGCAGTATTTCGAGCAGCAACTTCGATTTTTATAGGATTAACAAGTAGTCCTGTTGTAAGCTTTCTAATATCAGCAGAAAAAGTTGCAGAAAATAACAGGTTTTGACGTTTTTTTGGTAGAAAGCCTATTATTTTACGAATATCACGAATAAAGCCCATGTCAAGCATGCGGTCAGCTTCGTCAAGGATTAAAGTTTCCACGTAATTTAGTTTAACTACGTGTTGATTAATCAAATCTAATAGTCGACCAGGCGTAGCGACCAGGATATCAACCCCTCCTTTTAATCGTGATATTTGTGGATTAATTTTAACACCACCAAAAACTACTTCGGAGCGTAATCGCGGGTGAAGGTGGGTTCCATACTTATTAACAGACTCACCTATTTGAGCAGCGAGTTCTCTGGTTGGAGTAAGGATTAATGCACGTATAGGTCGATTTTTACTATATGTTTTTTGTGATAGACGATGTAAAATAGGTAGGGTAAACCCTGCTGTTTTACCTGTTCCCGTCTGGGCAGCGGCTAAAACGTCATTACCTTCCAAAACCGCTGGGATTGCTTGTGCTTGAATAGGGGAGGGTATTGAATAACCAGCATCAGCAATAGCACGTAATAGCGGGTCTGATAAACCTAAAGAGGAAAATGGCATAGTTTTTTTAATGTCTTGATGAGTTGACTGCGGTGATTAATATTAAATTATGCAGTCAGAATGTTTAGGTAAGTCTCTGTAGAATGAATTTTGATCAGTAGTGATCAAACAACTGGATATTCAATTTATATTCATTTTTAGTTTGTAATGATAGTAGCTATTGTATACTGTTCAATAGATTTTTGTTAAAAAGCTATTTTTTAACTAGATACTCTAAAGAGTAGTTTTAGATTTATCGAATTATTGATATTTTTTTTATAAAAAAAATCCAAGATAGCGAAAAAAAAATATATGAAAAAATTACTAGAGGCCCCTATCAAATATCCTAAAATATATTACCCGTTGGCATCTATTTTTACATTCATCTTAATTTATTATATTGGATGGTACGCTATTGGACGATACGAAACTAATTTATTAGCTGAGCAACGTATAAGTTTAAAAAAAGAATTGGCAGGAAGAGCTGATGTTTTAGTCAAAGCATTCAGTAATCGTTTTTCTGAGTTACAAAAAATCCGAACTTTCGTTGAAACAAATATAGGGTTATATGAGTCTGATTTACAAGAGTTTAATAAAAAAACTAATGCGTTTTTAAACACCCTTCAAAACAAAACCCCAGAGGTTAAATCTATTGTGATTGTTCCGCATGGAGGACAACAATATTTTTTACCTATAGGTAAAGTAAATCCTCAAGAGGAGAGAGCATTCAACAAAATTGTTTTGAGTAAGGTTGAAAAGATAAAAAAATCTAATAAATTAAACAACTATACTGAACTAAGGACAGTAGCCCGGTTAGCTATTTATCAAGATGATTTATTTTGGGGGACGGTTGCTATGGCTCTGGATGTTATGCCCATTCTATCAAAAGCAAACTTGATTAATTCAAAAAGTGGGTTGTTCAAATTTTCTTTAAGAGTTAAGGGGGGGGACGTATTTTATGGTAGTGAATTTGGTTTTACTGGTAACCCTATGGTTTATAACTTTTCTATGCCAAACAATCAATGGGAAGTGTCAATAACCCCTCTTGTAACAAATCATAAATTTAATGCTAATTTGTGGTTGGCTTTTAATTTTTTGATTGCAGGGTTAGGTAGTTTTCTTTTAATTAAATTCTTAGTTCGAAAAGAAAATTTCAAAATGTCTAATTTAAATAAGGTAACGTCAATAACTCAAGAAAAATTTGATTTATCTTCGGTTTTAAACGCATTACCTGATCTTTATTTTCGAACGACAAGAAACGGAACTATTATAGATCATCAAATTAATCAACCAGGTACATTTCATATTACCTCTGAGCAATGTAAGAACCTGAAAATACAGGATGTACTACCTCGCCAATTTGGACGTGTTTTTTTTGAAAAAATGGAACAATTCTGTTTAACAAGGCAGTTACAGACTTTTGAATATACGTTCCAACAACCGACAGGTAATTATGATTTTGAAGTAAGGTTAACAGGCCTCCTTGGTTCTGAAGACTTTTTAGTCATTATTCGAGAGATAACAGAACAAAAAAAGAGCGAGGCATTAGTTTGGTATCAGGCAAACTACGACCCGTTAACTAAATTACCAAATCGTCGTATGCTACTTGACAGGCTTGACCAGGAAATTTCAAAGTCTCGTCGTACTGGCCAAACCTTAGCTTTGTTATTTCTTGATCTAGACAGGTTTAAAAATGTAAATGATAGATTAGGACACGAGATGGGTGATTTGCTCTTAGTTGAAGCAGCTAAACGTATTTCAAGTTGTCTTCGTGACTCTGATACAGTAGCTCGTTTTGGAGGCGATGAATTTACTGTCATTCTTTCTGAACTTGAGGACTTACATAGTATTGAGCGCATAGCAGTACATATTATAAATGTACTGAGTCAACAATTCTCGCTTGATGATAATTATGCAAGTATCTCTGCAAGTATTGGGATCTCAATTTATCCGGATGACGCAAAAAATGCAGAAGAAGTATTAAAAAATGCGGATCAGGCAATGTATAGTGCTAAAACACTTGGGCGAAGCCAATTTAGCTATTTTACAAAATCTTTGCAACAAGCAGCCCAATTCCGATTCATTTTACTTAATGATATGCATAAAGCTTTAACTGAAAATCAATTTCAGTTATATTTTCAGCCTATTGTTGATTTGACAACGAATGAAATATATAAAGCCGAGGTATTATTACGATGGAATCATCCTAAAGTTGGTTTAGTCAAGCCAGATACTTTTTTATCTTTAGCAGAAGAAACAGGACTTATTGTTGATATAGGAAACTGGGTCTGTGAGCGAGCAATTAAATATATTAAACGGTTTAAAAATAAGCATAATATTGAAATACAATTAAGTATCAATAAATCATCTGTGCAATTTCAAGCTATGGCTCAGAATGAAAATTGGATTCAGTACTTACAGCAGTTAGAGCTGTCTGGTGATAGTATTATGATTGAAATTAATGAAAGTGTATTAATGGAAGCAGACACAAATGTTAATTCGCAATTAGTTAAATTTCGTGAGCTGGGGATTCAAATAGCCCTTGATGATTTTGGCGCAGGCTACACCTCTCTTTCTTCTTTAAAAACATTTGATATTGATGTTATTAAACTTGATCATAAATTTATAAGAAATTTAACTCCCGACTCTGATGATATGGCTTTTTCTGAAGCAATTATTACTATGGCTCATAAACTAGGATTAAAGGTGATTGCAGAAGGTATAGAAACTGAGCAGCAGAAGGAATTATTAATTGAAACGGGGTGTGATTATGGCCAAGGCTATTTGATTTCAAAACCCTTACCAGCAGAGAAACTAATAAAATTTTTACAAAAAAAAGAAAAGCAGGAGATTACTTAGAAACATGGATGAATCCTTTCTTTTTGTTTAATGGTCTGTTCTAATAATAAGACTGTAGAGTAACTTTATTATTCTCTATATGAAACTAAAGTTTTGTACCATTATAAATCAATTTTTAAGTCCTTTTGGTCTTATGGTTGTTAACAAACAGTCTGGAAATCTGTGGGATGAAGGTTTAATAGAACATTATCAATATCAAAAAAGCTTACTTACTGACCAACCTATAGAATATAAAAAAAGAGAATATCCTCCCAAAGATTTTTCACCTACTATGAGTGAATGGGAAGAAGTAAGCAGTCTGTTAAAAGATAAAATGACAATCTGCGAATTAGGCCCAGGAACAGGTCGATTTACTGATTTATATTTTCATACCTGTAAAAAAGTCTATTTAGTTGATGTCTCAGAACAAATTTGTGAAAAAATTCTGAAAGAAAAATATAATAGTCATAGTCATGTTCAAGTACTTCATACGATTAATTGCCGGATGCCTGTTATATCTGATAATTCAGTAGATTTGTTTTTTGGTTTCGGAGTGTTTTCACATCTTAATTCAGAGCAATTTGTTGGCTATCTTAATGAAGGTATGCGAATATTAAAGCCGGGTGGAAAAGTTGTTATTGAATATCAGTCACTATCAGAAGAGATAGGCTGGAAACGTTTTCTTAGTCGCATTCCAGAAGATTTTTCTGATAGTATTTTTCGTTATCATAGTGTTGAAGCACTTGAATCTATTGCTGCTCGACTTGGTTATCATATTCACCGGAGCGTGATAGATAAAAATGGTTTAAATGGTTCTTATCTAGAATTAGAAAAACCAATATCAAAAACAGAGTATCAATGTATTTTACAAAGTGCAGCAGAAAATCTGGATAGTACTGATGTTCAGACATTGTATTCTGAAACCGGTATTGCAACTAGAAAATAAATAATGAGCCAAATCTTTTTTTTATTTCTTTGAAATAACTATAAATAAAAATACGTCTGTTTTATCTTATTTACTCTGTTTCCTAAATTAAAAATGAGAGAATGAAGAAGTATAATACTGATAGCTATTAAAAAATTAGAATTAAAAGTGAAAAAACAGTTTAGGATTCAAAGTAGTTATCAACCGGCAGGTGATCAACCGGAGGCAATAAAACAATTAATTGAAGGATTAAATGATGGAGAACTTCATCAAACTTTATTAGGGGTTACTGGGTCTGGTAAAACCTTTACCATTGCTAATGTTATTATGGAAACACAGCGCCCTGCAATGATTATGGCACCCAATAAAACCTTGGCAGCTCAATTATATGGAGAAATGAAAGAGTTTTTTCCTGATAATAGCGTAGAGTACTTTGTTTCTTATTATGATTATTATCAACCAGAAGCTTATGTGCCAGCTTCGGATATGTTTATTGATAAGGATGCTTCTCTAAATGAACATATTGAGCAGATGCGTTTATCTGCAACTAAGGCTTTGTTAGAACGTAAAGATACTATTGTAGTTGCAACCGTTTCTGCTATTTATGGTTTGGGTGAACCAGAGTCCTATTTTCAAATGGTTTTACATCTTGTCCGTGGGGATATGATCAATCAACGTGATTTGTTACGGCGTTTGGCTGAAATGCAATATACTCGAAATGACATTGATTTAAAACGGGCAACCTATCGTGTTCGGGGTGATGTGATAGACGTTTTTCCCGCAGAATCAGATGAAGAAGCTTTACGTATAGAATTATTTGATGATGAGATAGAGCGATTGTCAGTTTTTGATCCACTCACGGGAGAAATAAAGCAACGGTTGGCACGCTATACGATATATCCAAAAACACATTATGTCACCCCCAGAGAAAAGCTGTTAGCGGCTATTGAAGAAATAAAGGTAGAATTGGTTGAAAGATTAGAGCAATTAAGGTCAAACCATAAATTAGTAGAAGCTCAGCGATTAGAGCAAAGAACTTTGTTTGATTTGGAAATGATTAGGGAGGTTGGCTATTGTTCAGGAATAGAAAATTATTCTCGCTACTTATCAGGTAGAGACCAAGGTGAATCCCCTCCTACCATGTTTGATTACTTACCCGATGATGCATTACTTATTGTTGATGAAAGTCATGTGAGCATTCCGCAAATTGGTGCAATGTATAAAGGAGATAGATCCAGAAAAGAAACATTGGTAGAATATGGTTTTAGACTGCCTTCTGCACTAGATAATAGGCCCTTAAGATTTGATGAGTTTGAAGCAAAATCAGCACAAAGAATTTATGTCTCAGCAACGCCAGGAAATTATGAAAAAGAAAATGTTTCCACTTTTATAGAGCAGGTAGTCCGGCCTACAGGACTTTTAGACCCAGTAATAGAAGTGCGTCCAGCAACAACACAAGTAGACGATTTATTGTCAGAAATTAACAAACGAGTTAAATTAAAAGAACGGGTGTTAGTTACGACTTTAACAAAAAGAATGTCAGAAGACTTAACTGATTATTTGATGGAACATGATGTTAAAGTTCGTTATTTGCATTCAGATATAGATACAGTAGAAAGAGTCGAAATAATTCGTGATTTAAGATTAGGGCAATTTGATGTGTTGGTAGGTATCAACTTATTACGTGAGGGATTAGACATTCCTGAAGTATCTTTAGTGGCAATATTAGATGCGGATAAAGAAGGTTTTTTGCGTTCAGTCGTTTCTTTAGTGCAAACCATTGGTAGAGCAGCAAGAAATATAAATGGTATGGCTATACTTTATGGTGACAAAGTAACTAAATCTATGCGTCAAGCAATTGATGAAACCGAGCGACGAAGGGAAAAACAGAATACTTTTAATATGGAAAAAGGAATTAAACCTAAGTCTATCTATAAATCAGTGACTGATATTATGGAGTTAGAAATTCCAGGTTCTGGACTATCCTTTGGAAATGTTAAAACTAAAGTCGCTGAGTCTGTCGCAGAATATAAAGTATTAACAGCTAAACAAGCGGCTAAAAAACTTAAGCAGTTAGAAGATAAAATGTATAAACATGCTAAAGATTTAGATTTTGAATCTGCAGCGATTGTTAGGGATGAAATAAAGTTATTTCAGGCACAAATGATGATTTAAAGTAATTGTTTAAATTCTGGGAGCAAGCTTATCTATAAAGCCGTTCTGTTTTCCATAATTTATATTTATCTGGTGAGAATTTTTCCACTATTCCTTTTTCTTGATACATTTCGTATTCTTTCCGAAATACAACTGCTGTTCTAAAGGCATGAAACTCTTCATCAGAACTTACGCTATCGGCTCGCCCAACATGAAACGTTTTTGTATGACCATTGCCATCTTTTCGCCAATGGCAACTATAAACCATATAGTAAACACCATTTCTTCTATCAAACTGAACAGACTTTGATACGCCTAAGACTCCTGTTGATTTTTTATGTGTTGGAATTGTTCCATAGCGATATTTGTTGCTTTCTTGAAACATAGTAAGCATCTGGTCTCGCCAACTAATGGCAGCTTTTAAAGATTTACTTTTACTACCCCACATATTATGAGAAAAATAGCGGCTATATTCTTTTCTATCTCTTACAATCCTGACCTGAAACCCTTTGTTATCAGGCTCAGTAATTTGTTTATGTTTTTTTGCTGACATGATTTTAATTCTATTTTTTTATTATTTTTGAGAATTTTTCTTAAAACTATTACGAGGTTATTTGGAAATAGGATGTAAAGTAGTTTTATCAAAAAGAGCTTGATCTTGATAAGAGGGTATCTGGTTTTTTTAAATAAAAAAGCCTGTATCGACGAAACCGGTACAGGCTTTTAAAAATATGGAGCTGATGATAGGAGTCGAACCTACGACCGGTTGATTACAAATCAACTGCTCTACCAACTGAGCTACATCAGCAATGTTGATCAGAGTATTATACAAATATATTTAAGCCTGTCTAGTGCTATTTTTAAATCGTTTACTTGTCTTGCTCTTTCCTTTATTGGAATTAATGTTAGTTGTAAATTTTGTTTTAAACTTTAATGATTTACCTTGCTTAGTACTTGTTCTTACATTGTTAGGTTGAAATGAAGGGATTAAATGTTTTTTGCCATTCCCGATTAAGTCTGAGCGCCCCATTTTTTTTAAAGCTTCACGTAACATCGGCCAGTTTTTAGGGTCATGATATCTTAAGAAAGCTTTATGCAAACGGCGTTGTTTAATGCTTTTTGGAATAGCCATATTATCGGCTTTACGGCTGACCTTGCGTAGAGTATCTTTACCCGAATGATACATTGCGGTAGAAATTGACATGGGGGAGGGCAGGTAGGCTTGCACTTGATCGGCCCTAAAACCATTGCTTTTTAACCATAAAGCTAGATTAAGCATATCAAGGTCTTTAGTGCCTGGGTGGGCTGCAATAAAATAGGGAATTAAATACTGTTCTTTACCCGCTTCTTTTGAATATTTATCAAACATTTGCTTGAAGCGGTCATAAGTTCCCATTCCTGGTTTCATCATTTTTGACAAAGGACCATTTTCGGTATGTTCGGGAGCTATTTTTAAGTACCCTCCTACATGGTGAGTCACTAATTCTTTAACATATTCTGGCGATTCAACAGCTAGGTCATAACGTAAACCAGATGCAATAAATATTTTTTTTATACCTGGTATTGCTCTGGCTCTTCTATATAGTTTAATTAATGAAGAGTGGTTGGTGTCTAGATTGTCGCATATTCCTGGGTAGACGCAAGAAGGCCGTCTACAGGCTTCTTCTATTTTTTTGTCTTTACAGGCTAAGCGGTACATATTGGCCGTTGGCCCACCTAAATCAGAAATATGTCCGGTAAAATTAGGAGATGTATCACGAATCGCTTCAACTTCTTTGATAATTGAATTTTCTGAGCGACTTTGGATAATTCGGCCTTCATGTTCGGTAATAGAACAAAAAGTACAACCGCCAAAACAACCTCGCATAATATTAATTGAGTGCTGGATCATTTCAAATGCCGGAATGTTAGCATCTCCGTATTGTGTATGAGGTAGCCGAGAATAGGGTTGGTCAAAAACACCATCCATTTCTTTCGTAGTTAAAGGAATGGGTGGTGGGTTTATCCATATTTGACGTGTGCCATGTCGCTGAATCAGGGGTCTGGCATTGCCTGGGTTGGTTTCCCCATGCATAACTCTTGAAGCATGAGCATAAAGAACAGGGTCGTCTTTGACTGTTTCATAGTCTGGAATTCGAATAACTGTTTTAGAGCGTTGTGTATTAGGGATTCGTCTTGTAAATTGAATGATCTTTTCTATATTCGAAGGTGAAGGTTTTTTATCACACGCTGGCTCTGCTTGATAAGGATCAATGGGGGGATTAATAATGCCTGGGGCATCAATTGCCGTGGAATCTTTTTCAGTCCAGTCTAAAGGGATTTGTTTAACAAAATGAACTGTACCACGAATACCTTTTATTTCGGAAATGGCTTCTTTGGTTGCCAAGCGATGTGCAATCTCAACAATTTGTCTTTCAGCATTGCCATAAACTAGTATATCAGCTTTAGAATCCATCAATACAGATTTACGGACTTTATCTGACCAGTAATCATAGTGAGCAATACGACGTAAGCTTGCTTCTATCCCGCCAATGATAATAGGAACCTTTTTATAGGCTTCTCGACAACGATGTGAATAAACATTAACCGCTCGATCTGGACGTTTTCCACCTTCACCATTAGCTGTATACGCATCATTAGATCGAATTTTTTTGTCAGAAGTGTAACGGTTGACCATAGAGTCCATATTGCCGCCAGTCACCCCAAAAAACAAATTAGGTCGTCCTAGTTTTCTAAAGTCTTCTACACTAGTCCAATCAGGTTGGGAGATAATACCAACTCTAAAACCTTGTGCTTCTAAAACACGACCTATAACAGCCATACCAAAACTTGGGTGATCAATATAAGCATCTCCAGTCACCAAAATAATATCACATGAATCCCAATTGAGGGTATCCATTTCAGCCATACTCATGGGTAACTCAAAGGCTGTTCCAAAGCGTTGAGCCCAGTATTTTTTGTAGCCAAATAAGTTAGGTGCAGTTTGGGTCATGGGCTGATAATTTTTAATAAAGAATTATTATTTCTTTTAAGGTCTCTTACAAAAACAGGAAAATCAATTTGATAACGCTGTTCCAGTTGTTTTGCTTTTTCTCTAAGTTGTTTTATTGTATATTTTGGTGCATTTTCTCTAAAAGCAAAGCCAATAATATTGCCACGTTTTCGCACTGGTAAAAAGAGTATTTTCCATTCAAAAACACGTCCCATATTCCATGCAACCTCTTTAAAAAGGTCTTTATTGGTTCCCCATAAATTAATTGCTAAAAGACCATCATCTTTTAAAAGTGTTCTGCAATTATCGAAAAATTTTTCACTGCTGACTTCAAGCACCATACCTTCATGGTCATAAGCATCTACAATCATAACATCATGTTTTTCATCTGTATTTTTGCTTTGTTGAGAGACATAATCACCACCACAGCCTATTTTAATTTTAAGACGAGGATTAAATGGGAGATCAAAGTGACTATATGCAACTTTAAGTACGCTAGTGCGATATTCTACGACTTTAATCTTACATTGTGAAAATTGGTGTAATAAATATTTAGCAATAGTACCGCCGCCTAGGCCTATCATTAATATATCTTCAGGAGAATCATTAAACATTAAAAGACCCATCATCGCTTTAGCATAGAGAGAATGTATTTGTTCAGGGTCATCTAAAATCATGGTACTTTGTCTTGAGGATGAGCCGAAATGTAAAGCTCGAATCCCTTTAGTGTCAACAACTTCAATGATGCCTTTATCATCTTGAGTTTGATGAACCAGCAAACCGTCATATTTGTACATTAACGTATGATAAAATTAAAATTACTCTATTTTCCCTTATAAGCTGCAGTATGTCTTGGAAAATATAAGATTCAGGTATTTAATAGTTGTTGTAATAATGGGAAAAGAAAGAGTGTTGAGTGTAAATACACTGCGCATGAATAGTAATGTATATACTATATATTAACAGCAGGGGAAAAGGGTTTGTTAGGTTGAGCAATTAGTTCTGGGTTAAAACCCCCACCTATTCTATACATTAAAATATATGAAAAATAGGTGGGAGAT
>JAKIVF010000084.1 GCA_021647145.1 Methylococcaceae bacterium
GGTAGCTTTTCCTAAAATACCCTCAATAATAAGGTCTTCTGCCACCACATTATTTATACCAGTAGCTGAAACAGCCGTTGCATCATTCATAGAGCTAGCAGCGGCAATACTTGTAACACGTTCATTCCCCAATGTTTCAGTAGTCGCACCACCAATTGACACTGAAATTGATTGATTTGCATTTGCTCCAACATGGAACTCTTTCCCTGAAAAGCTACCATCCAATAATGTTTTACCGTTAAAAGAAGTTGTATTAGCAATTCTATTAAGCTCTTCCTGTAACTGAACCACCTCTTTTTGCAGATTATCACGATCAGATGCTGTGTTGGTATCATTCGCAGACTGAACAGACAATTCACGCATTCTTTGTAAAATATTAGTTGATTCCTGTAATGCACCCTCTGCTGTTTGTGCTAAAGAAATACCATCGTTAGCATTTCTAGCGGCTTGATCCAGACCTCTGATTTGTGATGTCATTCTGTCTGAAATTGCAAGACCCGCCGCATCATCTTTTGCGCTGTTGATTCGTAAACCGGAAGACAGTCGTTCCATTGTTGTTGCTTGTGCATTTGATGATCGACTTAATTGTCTTTGTGCATTAAGTGATGCTACGTTTGTATTTATGACTTGAGCCATTGGTATTCTCCTACGTGAATAAAAAAGTATTTCTTAATTTCACAGTAGTTATCGTCACGCATGGCAAAAGCTTTAATACCTAGCCTTTTATTTATGTAGCCTGGCTCTCACTTTCGTTTTTTCACCCCTTATTTATTCCTTATATATGCTCTATACGTTTTTTCCCATTCTCAGCCACTACTATAAGCAGCTATCATTTGTTTTTAATGCCCAAAAGCCAACGTAGGGTCGGTGGGATTTTTGAGCCTGGCGAAAAAACGTTACCCACCAGCTCTGCAAAATGTAGGGTTACATTATCGCGCTTTGCTTGATAAGCTTACCCAACCTACCTTACCCTTGTAATAAGCTCATCACGTTTTGACTTGAAGCATTTGCCTGAGCCAACATTGCAGTCCCTGCTTGTTGTAGAATTTGTCCTTTTGCTAAATTTGCCGACTCTTTTGCAAAATCAGCATCTTGAATTCTTGATCGTGCAGCGGACACATTTTGGGAAACATTTTCCAGGTTTGCAATAGTTGAGCTAAAGCGGTTTTGAACAGCACCTAAAGAAGCTCGACTATCAGAGACCTTTGCCAAAGCACCATCAATAATACTTAATGCTTTATTAGATCCTGCTTGTGAGCCAATATCAATATCGGCTACTTTTTGCAGCGAAGACCCTTTTGCAGAAGTGTTATCTACAGTAATCTGTTCATTTACATCCGATTTAACTGTAAACCCCACATTAGAGTCAAATTCTATTCTGCCACCCACAGTTGCTTCATTTGCACCACCTCCAGTCATTGAAACTGGCACTCCTGCAACGGCTCCAGCTTCATCTAAACCAGAAAAATTCACAGTCTTGGTTGCACCATCATGTTGAAAGTCATCTATCGTAATATCAAAACCTTCTGTATTTTTTAAAATAACGCCATTTTTAGAGTCATTTATGGTTGCTGTAACGCCTGTTTTACCTGATTGGGAATTAATCGCAGCAACTAATACCGTGACATCAGCTGGATTAGTTATATTTGCCGTAACAGTTGCGCCTTCATCTTCATTTTGCCCATATAAATTAAAACTGATTGCCCCAGACGCTGCGAAGCTTGATAATTCTGCTAAGGTAATTGCATTTGCCGTGACACCAGTATCTTCTGATTTATCATTAACACGATCAGCTATAGATTTAGCACTTTGCCCATCAGTAACAGGAACATCCGCATCACCCAAGGTACCAGCAATAGTTAATGTTTGGGGAGCTGTTGCATTATTAACAGTCCCCACTTTAGCACCACTCAGTGCAGCTGCCCCTGTCGAGTTGCTCACAAAACGTTCATTCCCTATCGTTTCAGTTGTGACTCCTGTTATATTGACGGAGATAGTTTCATTCGCCTGAGCGCCTATATGAAATTGCTGTCCGGAAAAGCTGCCATCCAGTAATTTTTTACTATTAAATGTCGTTGTATTGGCAATACGATTTAATTCACTTTGTAGTTGAACCACTTCTTTTTGAAGATTATCCCGATCTGCCGCGCTGTTGGTGTCATTCGCTGATTGAACGGCTAATACTCTCATCCGTTGTAGAATATTTGTTGTTTCTTGTAACGCGCCTTCTGCCGTTTGTGATAGCGAAATACCGTCATTGGCATTTCTTACCGCTTGATCCAACCCTCTTACTTGAGAGGTCATCCGATCTGCAATAGCCAAACCAGCCGCATCATCTTTAGCACTGTTAATTCTTAGTCCTGATGACAAGCGATCCATTGCGGTACTCTGAATACCCTGTGTACGATTTAATTGACGCTGAGCATTCAACGAAATTACATTTGTATTAATTACTTGTGGCATGAGCTTCCCCTTGCATTATGTTTGCGATAAATTTAAAACGATTACATTTCCTTTAGCTTATTTCATGCCAAGACTGATTTGTTTAAATTAAATTCAATAAGTTATGTCTTCGATCATTTTCTAAAATTATCATAATCTGGCAAATTTAAACCCTTCTATTGCCACCCTGCCAAATATTTGCCTACTTTTTTTTTATCTTGATCTAGAATAATAAAATACGGTTTGTGTTAAATCGCATACATCAAAAGCTTTTAGTCTAAGGAACGCGCATGAAAGAAATTGGGCAATTGGCGTAGGGTTTTTGTTCGTATTCAAGGCGTATCAATAGGCGCATAATAAGCTATGCAACTATTGATACAACGCAGAAGACAGACAAAAAACAAGTCAATTGTTCAAGCTATTCCATGCACGCTCCCAAATTAAAGTTATTTTGTGAATTGCCGCTAACTACTGATAATTACAACAGACAAAAACTTAAAATTATGGATGCCCAATCAATTTCATCATCATTCTCTTCAGCTTTAACTTTTAATAAAAGTTTTGGCTCTGTAAATCAACCAAGTAATAATGACGTTAAAACTAATAATCAAGCTAAAAGCTCCGTTGAAAACTCTGTTAAACCCAGTCAATCGACTACGTTTAATAAAACAAAAGAGACGGGTTCTGCCATGTCAACACCAGGTTTTTCTTTTAGCAGAACGGAATCCTTAAACTTGCAAATAAAAACTAAAGAAGGTGATCTGGTAACTATTCGTTTTAATCGAATGGAATCCAGTCATTCTGGCGTTTTAAAAATGGACCAAAAACCGAGTGTTATAGAGGGTGGTGATAAACAAGCTAAAACAGTTAGTTCAGAATCTAACCTTAATATTGAAAAAAATCTTAATAAAAGTGATTTAGAGCCGGCTTCACCCCAATCAAAACAAAGGGAAGTCTTATATGATGGAGCAAATGTTAAGACGGAAAAAGACAATAATATTTCACCTAAAACAATAGAGGCAAAAAAGCTAGAGCCTGGAACAGATAAAAAACCGGCTGATTTGGCGAGTATTAGTCATATGGTCCCTACTGGGTCAAAAAACAAAGATGAAAACGATGATATTAAGTCCGTTAAAGATGCATCCGTTAATCCTCCTAAAGTAACTGGCGACACCGCCAAAAGTAAAGTTGCCGTTCCACAAGAAGTGGTTAAAACCGACCACTCAGCTAGTCCTAACAAGATGACAGCTACGTCACGCAGTGAACTACAAATGGAACGTAACGGTAATAAAATAGTGATGACTAGTGAGCAAACCTACTCTTTTGAGTCTGCTAAAAACTATAAGCCGAGTGGAAATTCTAATAATACACAAAATATTGATTCACAACGTATGGTTAACCCTTCACCCAAAACAGAGCCGAGTAATATGGTAACTGATAGACTGGTAGAGACTGTGCAGCCACAAGAGACAGACACCACAACAATGAAAGTTCCAACTGATTTATTTTCAGTAGATCGTTATACAATGGCTCAAGACCCTACTGGTGATGTGTCAAAAGGCTCTTTTCAAGATAAACAATCTATTATCAAAGAAGATAGTAACGGTGGAAATTACTCATTTAATTCTGATTTCAACCTGAGTATTGAAGGAGACTTAAATGCCGAAGAACAACAATCTATATCTGATTTACTAAAAGCAATGAGCAAGGTTAGCCAAGATTTTTTTCAAGGTAATGTCAATGCTGCATTTTCACAGGCTCAAAATTTAGGCTTGGAAACGGAACAAATTGCTGGCTTTTCAATGGATATGAACAGTCAAAAATCTGTTCAAGCACTGGCTGCTTACCAACAAACAAAGATGCCAGAGCAGAATGTTGATACTAACCTGCTAAGCCAAGCCAGTGACTTTTTAGCTCAGGCAAAAAAATCTATGTCTGAAACTAAAGCTGTAATAGATTCGTTTGCTACTCCTGAGCAATCTTTTACAGATATGTTTGCAGGTGTAGGTCAAATGTTTTCTAACGACCAAGACAATACTCCACAAAATAACAGTGGCGATATGTTTTTAAAGATAGTTGAAAATATCAGCAGTGATCTATTTGGCTCTAATAAAATGAGCTAACTTTTAAATTGGTACTGTACCGCAGGTTGGGCTGCCGTTTCTTTAACAACCCAATAAAAAACACTAACAACTTTATCGTTGACTCAACATCTATAGTAAAAGCAGTGTTCGGCTGCCAAAGAGAGCCGCCGAACCTGCATTTTACTTCCTTTTTAATCACACCCTATTAGAACTATTAGCCCGTTTTATTTAGCCCCCCACATATGGCATATTATTTGCTAATTAAATAACACCCATAACAAACTCAATTTAATCAATAGACTCATTAGGTAAAATATCATGAGAATATCTACTTCATGGACCCAACAATTAGGCGTTAATTCGATGTTAGATCAGCAAGCCAAGCTATCTAAAACTCAAATGCAATTATCTTCCGGGTTAAAACATTTGAAGCCTTCTGATGACCCCATTGCCGCATCAAAAATATTAGGGTTTAAAAATGAAATTGAGCAAACTAATCAATATCAACGAAATATTGCTACTGCTCGAGAAAGAAATAACCTTGAAGAATCAGCTCTAAGTAGTGCAGAAAATATAATCTTCCGTGTCAAAGAATTGACTATTCAAGCTTCCAATGCAACTTTAACTCATAATGATAGACTTTCTGTTAAGGCCGAAGTAGACCAGTTATTAGATGAAATGGTAGGCCTTGCTAATTCTAAAAATGCGAATGGTGAATATGTTTTTTCCGGCTATTTATCAAAAACCAAACCTTTTGAGTTTGATAAAAATCTAAATGCTTATGATTATTTAGGCACTAATGACCAACGCTCAATACAAGTTGGTGATAACCGACGCATTGCTGATGGAGATTCTGGTTTTGATGTCTTTCAAAATATAGACTCAGCCAGTCAAGAAGCGACTCTTACGGGGGGTAAGCGTAGTATTTTTAACACATTAAAATCATTATCTTCTGCTTTATCAGGCAACCAGCCAAACCCTAATGCTATCATCCAAGGAACTAAAGATGCTACAGAACTTACGTTTACAGCTGGCTCCTCCGTCACTTTAGACAGTGATAATGCAGGTCCTCCAGTGACTATTAACCTGACTGGAAGCTATAATTCTATTGATGATTTAGTTGAGGTATTTAATGCTGACCCTGCACTTTCTGGTTCTGGTATTAAAGCTCAAAGTAATGGAGGCTCCTTAGAATTTATCTCAACTACTGAAGGGGCAAGCTCCGCCATTTCAATTACAGCTACTAGTGGTAATTTTGATACAGCTACCGGCTTTAGTACTGGAGACTCAGGCACTGGTTTTGACCTATCCCCTACCGACCCAGACCCTCTGTATTATGCAACAACTAATGAAGTTTTGACTGATCTGGATAGTGCATTGGAATCTTTTATACAAGCAAGAACATCTGTTGGATCAAGGCTCAATGCATTAGATAACCAGGAAGAGCAGCATGAAAAATTCATTTTAGATTTTAAAACCACATTATCAGAAATTAAAGATATAGATTATGCTGAAGCGATCAGTCGATTTAATCAGCAAAATACCGCACTTCAGGCAGCCCAACAATCTTTTGCTAAAGTTCAAAATCTATCACTGTTTAATTATCTATAGGACGCCTATAAATATTGAGCTATCAATCCCTGAGTATCAATTAACGCTTGTTGTACCATCTCATCAGGAACATCAATATTCTGACTTAGCGAAACCACCCTAACGATTGAGGCAATTTGTTCTGCGGTCATCAGTTGTTTTGGTAATACATCACTATATAACCAGACTGTGGCCTTTTCTATAGTTGGCACTTGTTTTTGATCGCTCGCTACCGCAGCAATTGTCAACATAGTCGCCGCTAATATTTCCATCACTCCGGCATAAGATTGCTGATTAACCAAAACTTCTGCTGATTGCAATTTTTGTTGTGCTAGTTTAATCAGCGGATTAATCACTTCTTTTTCTTCACTAATAACGTTTGCATTCGCTACGGGGGATGCAGCACCTAAACGCTGCAAACTAGCATGTGTACTGGTTGTGATCACAACAACAGGTAATTCGTCTTCGGATAAATGTTGCGCCAAATCTTCATCGCCTTGCTCTAGCTGTTTTACAATCACTAATAAACCACCGCCTGATGCTAATATTCGTTCTAGGCGGTCATTAAATGTTGTTTGTATTTTACTGATTAATTTTCGAGTTAAGGTGTTATCTTCCTCTCCTTCAACTGGAGTAGTTTTTTCTTTATTATCAATAATTTGGTTTTGGTTGATTGCAACAGTTTCTTCATCTACTTTAAGCCCTGGTTTTTCCTGTTCCGCTCCTGTTAAATCATCAACAATACTCTGCAACATTTTTTTCGAAACACCGACAACATCTTCTGTCGCATCTGGACTGATCACATTATCAAATAAATCACGCTTACCTTTGACCAGACTGGCAACCTGCTGCTCATAAGAATATTCTGCCAATAACAAGAATATCTGTACTTTTTGCTTTTGTCCTAGACGATGAATACGGGCAATACGCTGATCTAATACAGCTGGATTCCAAGGCATATCCAGATTAATCAAAGCAGAGCCCGCTTGTAAATTTAAACCCACCCCACCCGCATCAGTTGATATAAATACTTGAACTGAATCATCATTCTGGAATTTATCCATCAAATCACCGCGTTTATGTGTTGGCACACCACCGAAGAGTCTTACACAACCTAAGCCTAAAGAGCGAACTACTGATTCAACCATTTCAGTCATCATCGCCCATTGGGAAAACACTACAACTTTACGATTACTTTGTAGACATAATTCCTCTAACAGACGAGATAATTCATCAAGTTTAGGAGAACCTTCTGTCACCTTATCAACTAAACCAGCTGCATTACAGGCCATACGAGCTTGCTGTAATGCAGCCATCATCATGTTTGATTCGCTAGGGGTTAACGGTCTGCGTTTTGCAATTTGTGCTAATTTACCTGCATTTGCCATCGCTGCATCATGCAATTCCTGTTGCTTCTTTGTCATTGATATATCCAGCCTAACTTCCGTTCTCTCTGGCAATTGTTCACTGACTAGACTACGGTTACGCCTTAACATTACAGGGGCAATACGTTGCCGTAATTCCGACAAGTTACGATAACCGACTACTTTACCGTTCTCATCCGTTACATGGAAATCAAGTAGACAGCGCCATAATGGACCTAATACTCTAGCATCAACAACTTGAAGCAAGCTGTATAAATCTTCAATTCTGTTTTCCAGTGGCGTGCCAGTTAAAACAAAAACATAACGTGACGAAATTAATTTAACCGTAGAGGCAATTTTTGTCCGCCAGTTTTTTATTCGTTGCGCTTCATCCAAAATAAGCAAATCTGGTTTTAGTGTCTCACTAATCACCGTTAGATCACGCAATACCAATTCGTAATTAACAATGATAAACAAAACATCGGCTCGATATTGCACTTGCCGGTCTTCGACTGCTCCTTGAATAACCTGGACTTGTTGCGAAGTGAATTTTTCTATCTCCCTAGCCCACTGGTGCTTTAAAGAAGCAGGACAAACCACCAAAACTTTTTTGACACTGGCATTATCTGCTAGCCATGTAGCAGCAGTTATGGCTTGAACGGTTTTCCCCAGCCCCATATCATCTGCCAATAACGCCCTGCCGCGTGATGCTAAAAATGCCACACCTTCCGTTTGATAAGGAAATAACCGAGCTTTAATGCCAGGTAACACACCATTAGCCTGCAAAATTTGTCTGGATATTCTCTGTGCTCTTAATTGATGTGCTGCATCTTCGGCAATTTGTCTAACAAAAAGCGAAGCATCATCGCCGATAAACAGATCTTCTCTCGCATTAAATTTCTCAGCAAAATAATTAAAATCATCGGGCAATCGCCCTTTAAATTTTTTTTCCGCATCAAAATACTCAGCCAATTCATCAGTTAGCCCTTCTTCAATCTGAGCTGATTTATGCAGTCGAATAACCGGATCAGTTGCAGAGTCCCATTCTAAATAAACGAATGAAACTGGCGCTCCCTGTTGCAACAACCGATCATATTCCGGCTGCTTCTTCGCATAATGCAAAACGGCTTCTATATGTTTACAAGTCCCTAAATGATTAGTGACTAAATCAGGGCAAGTACAATAATTTTTCCGTTGATCTAAAGATCGAATATAAACATGGTATGAAGTTTTTCGATAAGTTGCAGAAATAATAGATTTAGCCTGCCAAACACCAAAAGCTAAATTGCCACTAATTAATTTAACGCTGACTTCATTACGCCCTTTTTTTACCCGTTCTTTAATCGCTTCATCAACAGCTCCACCAAAACCATCATCCTCCTGATTGGCACTAAGTTCAGCATAGCTGTATAACGTAGCAATCGCATGTTTACAAAAACCTTCTTTTGACGAACAATCACATTGGCAATGTAACTTATTTTCATTATCTATGGAGAGTTCCAACCAATAGGAATGATCTCTAATTGAACCTTCTATCTGTGCAGTTAATTGCTGCTCTTGAACATCCAAAGCAAAAACACGGTTTTCAGTAAAGTAGGCTAAACCTTGTTTTAATGTTTCAGCCGAAGCCAATTTATTTAGCTGTTCAATATCGTAAAGAAAATAGTCAGTACTCATATATAGAGTGATATCAATATTAATTTAAATGCCAGAGGTAAGACCTCTGTTTGTTTAGAGTATCAATTATATAGCTGGAATCCAAATAATAATCCCAAAACAAAAATGCTATAAATTATATCCTCTTAACATATAAGGGCATATCATGTCGTTCCCACGCTCTGCATCACGACTATTAAGTTAAATGTTTTTTGTAGGGTGGTCGAGCAGTAGAGGTAGTGAAAGTATTCTAAATTTGGAGAAAAACTCACTTTTCGAAACCAACACATAAGTTGGAAGATTTAATAGTATTCTCATTCCTTACTACTCGCTTACTAATTATATCTCGCTATTGACTGCGACTTAATACCCACTTAAATTAAAGTAACATTCTTTTTCTATTTAACCCTTCATTCTATTCAACAGGCTAAAAAAAGTCGTGAAGGTAACACTTTTTTTATTGATAATAGTCGATCTCCCTCTTAAACTATTAGCCAGCAAATAGTTGCATTTTATAAAGTTATTCCATCTATCAAATAGGAAAAACATGAACACATTATATATTACAGGTGCAGGTGTTAGTGCCGAAAGTGGTATCCCTACTTTTAGAGGAGAGGATGGTTACTGGACAATAGGCAGCAAGAATTATACTCCGCAGGAGATGGCAACCAGAGTAATGTATAAAAACAATCCTGTTGAATTTTTATCTTGGTATTATCATCGGTTTGCTACTTATCGTCATCATGGGGCAAACGATGTCCATTACTGGCTGGCCGATAAGAATCTGATCACCCAGAATATTGATGGGCTGGATGGTAAAGCTGGAAATATGGGTTATATTTCTATCCACGGCCGAGTCGATCAAATGACTTTATTTCATGACCAAGAAGGACCTACAGCGACTGTTCAGGCAACACCCTGGGAAACAGTTGATGAGAATAACTTAGTAGATTCACTATTAAACTTATTTCAGATAAAAAATACTCCAGAACTTGATCGATCATTCAAGCCCTATGTTTTATTATTCGATGAATTTTATACAGAGCTATATCGTATTTCAGAGGCACGCCAACGAATGCGGGAAGCAGATCGAATTGTTTTTATGGGAACATCCTTTAGCGTCACTATTACCAATATGGCACTGGATATTGCACTGAGGCAAAATATACCAATTGAAATAGTCGACCCAAAACCTGTTGCTACTCTACCGTCAAATGCCATAATACACAAAATGAAGGCATCAACTTATATCAATAAGGTTGAAAACGGGGAATTATTATAAGAACCTGTTCAATATAGATTAATAAAAGTGAGAAAGTGAGGTTGAGTTGCCAAAGAGACAGCAATCCAAACGTCTATTCTTTACTTCACTTTTAGCCACGCCCTTTCTAATTTGGCTCAATCGACAAAAGTCGGCAATATGCCTTGGGTGATGGCTTTTCATAACCGCCCCCCCTTTTTTTCTCTCACTAATTGTTAAAATTTTAATTACAAATTAAATCAATATCATTTTGCCCGATTTCATTTAATTTTTAGCTTATAATGTTTAAGCATCATCCAAAAACATCAAAACAGGTATATAAAATGGCTAAGCTTACTTCACCAACTTTACCTACGGGTACTTTAATTGGTGTTTATGAAATTAAGGATGTACTAAATATTGAGAGGAGTAGTATTCTGTATCGTGCATGGAATGAGCACCTAAATACAATAGTAATACTCAAAGAATACTTCCCTACTGATTATGCTGTGCGGGATGTTGATGGAAAAGCCGTAATAGCCAAACCTAATACAGATGAATCCATTTTCAAGTATGGTATGGAAAGGTTTCTGGAGCTTGCTGAGCAATTGGAAGATATTCAACATCTCAATATTATCAGTGTGCATAATGTTTTGCAGTTTAATGAAACTGTTTATATGGCTATGGATTTTATACATGGAACCCCTCTGTCTAAAATCCATGAAGGAACTTCACATTCTTTTTCTGATGAAAAATCAAAACAAACTTTATATTCCTTATTAAACGCATTACAAACCCTCAATGATAAAAACATTACCCATGGAGATATTAATCCATCTAACATTATCTTAAGTATGAATGGAGAACCTGTACTGGTAAATTTTGCTGGTGCCAGCATTGCTCTTTCTAATTATATGCAGCAACACACCACTAAAGAAGAAGCTAATCCTCATCAAGAAAACCTTTCTGGTTCCAGTTCAGAGTTATATGACCTGGGAGCCTCTTTATTTTTCTGTGTTACAGGTCAAAACCCTGCTCCTTTATTTGAGCGTCAAACTGCTTTAAACCAAAACCAGCCAGACTCATGTCAAACTGCTTTGGATCATAAAAAAACCGAATCTAATGAAACATTATTAAAAACAATACTTTGGATGTTGAATATTGATCCTCAACAACGCCCTCAGTCCCCTCAAGAAGTATTAACTGAAATGGATGAAGGTGGTATTGAGTCTAGCAATCATAAGGGTGCAACTAATTCATCAGATCAACCATTAGCTGCTCTAATACTGACTGGCTTAGCCGCTTGTTTGGCTTTAATTGCTGGATCAGTCTGGTTTTTCACACAACAACCATCACCCGAAAAAACCAATATCGCTTCCAGCTCTATTGAACAAAAAGCCATAGCTAAAGACAGGCAAACAAAAAATAATACGTCTAAACATCTATCTGAAGAGCCTAAAGCCACAACAACTCTTGCTCAATTTGAAGAACCCAATACAAAAAAAATAAATTTACCAAAAAATACATCCCCGGCATTAAAATCTAATGATTTAATCACCCCTAAAGAAAAAGAAAAAATACCTTCGCCTGAACTAGAGGTTTCGAAAAAAAATACTGCGCCAGTTGAACCGCCCAAACCCTCAACAGAAATGACCTCCAGTCACCCAGAAAACATTGGACTAACCGTTAATCAAAAAGAAAAAATAACCCGATATCTAGCTGCAGCGAAAAAGAACGTTGAACAGCTGAATTTCACTACACCAGCAGATAATAACGCTTACGATCAATACCAAGCAGTACTAAATATAGACAAAGAGAACACCGAGGCTATTGAAGGTTTACAACAGATTTTCAATATATATCTAACTTATATTGAAAAAGCTATTAAAAAAGAAAATTTTATCGCAGCCGCAACATATATTAGAAGAGCCGAGGCTATTCAAAAAGACACAAAAAAAATACAATACTTGCGCGAGGAGTTAAAAAAGCTTTGGAATAAGTCTAAAAAAGAGAATATTTTTTTACAAGGTTCTATTGCTTAAGAATATCTTCTAATAATTGTGGATGAGAAAATCAAGACCAAAAATATTCAAGATATAGTAGAGAATAAAAGGTTAGAACACCCTTTAAGGTAATCTAATGTTAGTATAGAATAAACTCAGAAACCTTTACAAAATCACCGATATGTTTCGAGCTGAACTTTTAAAAATTATGATACAACGTAGTGAAACCTGACAACTAAGAATCTGGAATCCAGACATTTGCCTCTGGTAATAATCCCTTTAATTTTTTTTGTAACACTTGTTTCGCTTCATTATCCCCATGAATGATCCTGATCTCTTTTGGCTTATGTTTTATACCTTGCACAAAATTAATTAATGCACTTTGGTCTGCATGAGCAGAATAGCCCTGTAGCGAATAGACGCCTGCATTAATCGTGTAACGTTTCCTATCCATTTCAACATAGCCATTTTTATCAGCATAATGTAATATTGCTCGCCCAGGCGTGCCCCTTGCTTGATAACCAACAAATAAAATATCTGTTCGCTTGTCTTCTATCATCGCTTTTAAATAATTAACAACTCTACCGCCAGCACACATCCCACTTGCGGCTAAAACGACACAAGGTCTTCCTGTTTTCTTTAGATATTCAACGGTTGCTAAATGCTCTTCGTGGCCATTAATTGTTGTTAGTTGCTCAAACGATAAAGGGTGGCGACCACTTTTAGTTTTAACCGTCGCTTCTTTATCCCAAAAAGGTTGAAGGGTTTTATATACTTTTGTAAATCGGCTGGCTAAGGGTGAATCAACTATTATTTCCAGTTCGTCCCAAAGCAAGTCTTTTAACAGTTCATCATTCTTGTTTTGATGAATAATTTCTTCTAGCTCATAAAGCAATTCCTGAGTTCTGCCTATGCTAAATGCGGGAATTAGAATAGTCCCTTTATTTTGTAAACAACGAATAATCAGGTTTTTTAATTCTGTTTTTCTTTCTTTACGTCCAACATGATTTTTATCACCATAGGTGCTTTCTATCACTAACACATCAGTTTGTTCAGGCGACTTTGGTTCTGGTAACAAAGGTGTATGAGACCCACCCAAATCACCAGAAAAAGTAATTTTTTGCATCTCTGCTTTATGTTTAACTTCACAGACAATATATGCTGAACCTAAAATATGTCCTGCTGGATTAAATTCTATTTTTAACTGGCTTTTATTCTTTTCTGATAAGTTAATATCTTGCCATTGTCCATAGGGGATTGCAACAATTCGGCTAGTCAAAAGCTTTAAAAATTTTTCAACGAGTCGTTTATTTCTGGAAAAGCCAATTTTAACGGCATCCTCAAGCACTAAAGGTAATAATACTGCTGTCGGCTCTGAGCAGTAAATAGGGCCATCAAACCCGGCAGCTAATAAATAAGGAATGCGACCAACATGATCTATATGACAGTGAGTGACTAAAAGTGCTTGTATTTGTTGAAGAGGAAATTCAATTTCTGAATGATCGCTCGATGAGCCTCTTCCAGAATTTTCCGCACCTTGAAATAATCCACAATCAATTAAAACAGAATTATCAGCATCAACCTGTAACTCATGACATGATCCCGTTACGCCGTTGACCGCACCATGATGTTGTATTTTAGGATAATGCATTCTACTTTCCTTTGTTAGTCATCTGTAAACCGCCTACTATAACTTATATATCTAAAATGTATGTATATGAATATTTTAGTGAATTACACCTTTAATTCTGAGTATTTCACCTGTTCTACCATTCAGCTCTTCTTGTTTCCAGGATAATGGATTTTGTAGATAGCTACCTAAAGAAAAATAGAGCTGCTTATTGTTAATCTCAAAAGAACGCGCAAAGGTTGGTGAAGAAAACTGTACTATTTTTTCCCAGTTTATTAAATCAGAGATTGGAGATTTTAAAACCTTCACTTTAGTCTCATTTTGGTATCTATCTTCGATTAATAAATACACATTATCTTTGTAAGTCACCATATCCCAGGGTCTGTAATTGTCTGGTAATTTGATCGCCTTAACCTCTAACTTTCCCTTCTTTATTAACGCCAAATAAACTCCAAACGGTTTAAATTGATGATCGTTATGAGTGTATGCACCAATATAAAGTGTTTTACCTCCAACAGATAAAGGCTTTACAATTTTTTTTGTTTTGTTATAAAAAAGCGAGCTATTTGGAAACATGGATTTGTAAGTTAGGTCATCCCGTCTAATAAACTGACCGTTACCATCATATTCTGCAACACTGAAATAACTATTTTTTCCAGTTGATAATTTTTTAGCCATTTGAGAGGATAAAAAGGGCTTTATCGCAAACAATTTATCACTGACTTTTAAAAAGCCATACACCCGATGTTTTCCCATATGTTGTATTGTCCACGTTTCCCCTAGATCATTAGAAATTGCAACTGAAGCACCGCTTGTCGTTCCTAGCGCACTAAACAATTGCCCTTTGTGAAATTCCATCGCGTAATTATGCAGCCCTTTTTTAATATTCCTGTATTTTTTCCATTGCTTATTGCTATAGGTATAAAAATTTCCAAAGTCCCAGTTCTCAGTTGAATCATGGCCTGGAATATAAAGAATGTTGTTAAAAACATGAAAGTTATCTATTTGTTCTTCATCCACTTTATATTCGTGGTTAAATTTTTCCTCTTCAGGGTTAAAACTTATCACCGTAACTGGTCCTGTATTTGTTGATGGACCATGATTACTGCTGTTGCCAGAACCTAAGAAAATTTTATTGTGAAATACTTGCATATCCCAAACATTTCTTGCATAAATATCATCGGGAAAAACCAGCTTAAACGGGTTGCCTATTGACTCTACATTATCTGAATAATCATTTAAGTTTTCCTCTATTCTTTTATCTTTGTTATATGTTTCAATCGCATTTACAAACTGATCCGTTTCAGCGGAATTAACCTTTAATTCTTCCAAACTCTGTTTAATCGCTTGTAGCATATACATATTATTATTGACTGATTTTTGTTCTTTTTCTGTCCATCCATATCGTGATAACCGGTAATAGTCTGTCACTTTTTCATCAAAAATCTGATAGTTTTCCAAGATCCTTTTGACCAGTTGCACACCATATAGTTTGTTATCTTGGACTAAATTCTTGTTGCTATTTACATAAGTTACTGGGGCTGGAAGGTTAAATTCACCACCATCTTTATCAGCAAGATAAGTGAGTCGATTCCAAAAACTACTCGCCTTATGGGCTTTATTGAGCAAACCCTCAATTGCTTTATTATTAATCGGTAATTTTTTTCTAACCCCCACCCCTTGTCTAAAGGCATATTCAGCCCAGCGGCTCTGCCCTTCTAAAGACCAGCGATTATTAAACATTGTGTATCCATACTGAATCAAATGAAAAAATTCATGAACTGGAGTGAGCGTATTTTCTACCAAATGTGTAGATAGCTTTATCACTAAAGCACGATTTTTACGGTCTATAATATCGCTAGCAACTCCATTTGAATATAACGGAA
>JAKIVF010000085.1 GCA_021647145.1 Methylococcaceae bacterium
AAACACAAAGGATAAATCAATAATGTTATGTTAGAATGCGCTTCTATTTGTCCCGATAGCTCAGCTGGATAGAGCGGCCCCCTCCTAAGGGGCAGGCCGGGGGTTCGACTCCCTCTCGGGACGCCAGTAAAACAAGGGATAACAGCAAAAAATCTTCACGACTTTATTACCCCAAGGGACACTTCCGGGACAGTTGAAAATAAAATAGCTACTTTTGCCACTTTTCACCAGCACCGATTACCAAAACCTTCAGGCAACAAACATCACTATGCCAAAGTAATAAATCATCATTAATCCTATCCAGAAAAAATCAAAGACGGAACCTATTGTAAAAAGTTCTTATTTTTGGCTTTACTTCTTTTTAATACAGAAAAACAGGATAATATCTTTTCAAAAACATCATCAAAATGGACATGTGTTGAAAACGATCCATCAGTTATATATCAAACTGAACTTGTTTTAGTACCCTTTTTTATCAAGAACGCTTCAATTTCCTGTATTACCCAATTTTTTTAAGCTTTCCTCAATAGCCATTTTGTAAATTGTTCCAGTTCTCGTTCCATAATATTACAAAAGCTCCTCTACAGAATTCGCATTAATAACCTGCTACGATTTGTGTAGCACCACCATTTTCCAGGGAGTTACAATAGATTTAATTTGAGCTGTAATAGTCTGTTTTTGTTCGATAGCCTCCTGCTCTAACTCATGGCATTTTTTTAACACACCTTTTGCTTTGTAGGTATCGCGCCCTGCAGTTAAAACATCGTCTAGTCTTTTTTGTGTTTCAATGATTGATAATTTGGCTGCTTTACAGCGAGTTATTGCTTCAGTTTGTTTTGCCTTTAATTCATAAAGTGATGCAGACATTTATATTCTTTAATGTTTTGTTTGCGAAACCAATAGTAAACCTTAACGATTCAAAAATTGCCAAAGGTCTGTACAGCATCAGATTGAGAGGTATCTTGATAACAAAAACCCACTTATTTATAAGAAGAGGACGTTATGACTGAAACAAAAAACAAACGTGTAAAACTTGAAGGAGGATTAAGCAAAACAAGCTCTTCAGCCGAGATTAAACCAAACGGCAATCTAGTTATAGAGTTTTACGATTTTAGTGACTCCGCACAAAGTCAATTTGGTAATGATGTGGCCATTTTAATGGTCATTTCTCCTGGTGATAAAAAACTAATGTTATCTAAGTTATTAGATAATCAAGAAGCTATTGAGGACGACACGGACACCTTGTTACTTCAACTTATCAAGAACAAATTTTCAAGTTATTATGAAGTGCAAGCATGGTTGAACACGGCGGCTATACCCTATGAAAAAATATTTGACCCATATGCGTAAATTTTAGATTAAACAGCAATCAGTATTTTCCAGCAATTGGTATCATTCAACTTGAAGAGCCCTGGCTTTAATCGCTTTGCATGAATGCATTATTACTTATATGCTGAGTATTTTGTTTATCCCAGCTATAAGCAACTAACGACCCTTCTTTTGCCGCTGAATAATCTAAACAAGCTACATTATTAGAGATAGCTTTTGGCGTACCTGTAAACCAGTAATGCCCAAAAAACACTGCCTTATCATCTGATGGGTAGCCTTTATTCATATCTTTTTGGGGGATGTTAATATCAGGTGAACTGTTAAGCCCGGGTATATTTAAAACTGAAGCTTGTTGATACGTTTTTAATGACCGCTCCCACCATTTAATTCTTATTTCATGTCGCTCATTACCATCTTTATCATGAAAGGAAATACCATCGGGTAAAGATATTTCCTTTCCTTTTAAAAGCACTTCAACGAATTCATACACTTCGTTGCCTTCTAACGAAGCATCAAGATAGTACTCCTCCATTAAACAATTATCTTGAGTAAGTTTGGGTTTTAATTTATCAATAATGTGTTGATCCCAACAAGCATGAACAACTCTAAATTCATCTAACTCTAAAAATAACGGGAGCGTTTTAAACCATTGTATTAGCCCTTCTGTTTTGTCATTGCCAACAGGATATTCATTAAGAAAAGCGGCATGTTGTTTGGTGTTTTTTTCTTTATGGTTGCGCAAATAGCCACTAGGAATTTCTGTTGTCTTGGTATGATAGCAAATGGCATTAAACTCATGATTTCCCATCACTGCCATGGCTTTATTATTTTCAATCATTGGCCGAACGATATCTATTACCTGTTGCTGATGTTTTCCCCTGTCAATAAAATCACCCACAAAAACAACTCGTCTTTCTTCTTGCTGATAAATATTATTTTGTTTTTTATATCCTAACTTTTCTAAAAGTTTTATCAGCTTCTCTGCTTGACCATGAATATCGCCAATAATGTCATAATTCATTTTTTATATTTCCTAATAAGTACTATTTTTGGTGTGTCAGCCATGTTTTTTTGTGAGCAACAAATCATTGGATATTCCGCACTTTCCAATACAAGCAAAAGAACGTTTTAGTTATTTTCTCAGTACCATTTTGAGTTCTTTTCTGGAATCCAGTTTCATATAAAAAAATAATATAAACAATTGAATTAAATAGTGATTTAAACAAAACAAAACAAAACAAAACAAAAGAAAATGTTGTTTTCTCAGTACCATTTTTGTAAGCGAGTACCATTTTAAAATCGCAATCAAAAGTCATCCTGTTCACCTTATACAGCTATATAAACCCAACACCCCTTTGCTAAAAAAAACATCAAATATTTTTCAACATATCAAATACTATGCGCGAAAAATTAGCCGCCTTCGCAGGATCAGACAATAACTGCATCATCTGATTTTGATGCGCCTCGTTGCTATCCATCACCGCATCATCAATCGCCTTAGGAAAATCACCTAGCAATGCCTGTTCAGGTGAATTATTGGCAATTTGACTCATTACCAATTCATTTTCACTGATTTTATCTCTAATGGTATAAGCGTAATTTAACAAGTCTTTATCAGTTAAATGGTCAGTAATAAACAACTCATTCAATCGACTGATAATCTGTGATAAAAACTCCTCTTTTTTATCTTTCGGTTTTGCCGTACCCAGTTCATTACCTGGTATCAGATACTTACCAGTATCTTCTTTTAACTGAATATCCTGCTGGCGTATTTTTGATAGGCGGTAGTGGCTTAATACCACGCTATTCAAATCAATATCATCTTCCTCATCCAATAGTGCTTCTCGCAACATAGGACGTAAGTTTCTAGCATAAAGACTTAGCTTTTCTAAATCCTTATTATCATAATCGACTATCTGAGACATAAACTCATAAAAACGTACAAAGGTGCCTAGGTCTTTTTTAAAGATTTCCAGGGCATCTTTTTCCTGCTTACATTCCTTAAAGCCATTTTCTGCATTAGCTATCAGTACAGCATCCGCTGTTTTCTTTGTGCGATCAAACATGTCTTTAGCTTGTTTGTATGCATCAACTGCTAACTTATAACGCTTTTGCCAGCGTTCTACTGCGGGTTTACAGATATTGGCTATGGCGGCATTGCTTTTGCTCTTTTGTAAAAAGGCTTCACAAAACTGCTCTACCTCTTGCCATTGGAAAATACCGGCAGCCCTTAGCTTGTCGAATAAATCAAAGATCAAGTCAGGGTCTGATACATCATCCAGTTCAGCGGTTTGGTAATAGGGTTGGAACGCTTCAAGAATTTCGTCTGGATCGTTAAAGAAGTCCAGTATAAAGGTGCCTGTTTCGGCTTTACCTGGGTAAGTACGGTTTAAACGTGACAAGGTTTGTACACATTCCACACCGCCTAGTTTTTTTATCCACGTACATGGCACAGAGCTTAGGCTGGTCAAAGCCTGTTTGAAACTTATTCGCCACCAGCATCACTTGATAATCATCCGAATCAAAGGCTTTACGCATATCACGGCCTTTAAGATTGGGATTCATATTATGCTCGGTAAATTTTTCACCAATTAAGCCATCAACATTCGGGTCTTTTTCGTTAAATTCCACTTCACCTGAGAACGCCACCATGGCATGAATCTTTTGATAGCCTTTTTCGGCAATGTATTTGTCAAAGCACAATTTATAACGCACAGCCTCTTTACGCGAACTGGTCACCACCATGGCTTTGGCTTGGCCACCTAATAAGCCCATCACATTGTCTTTAAAATGCTCCACGATCACCTGTACTTTTTGCGAGATATTATAATCATGTAAGCGCACCCATTGATTCAGTTTAACCTTGGCTTTTTTACTTTCCACTTCTTGGTCAGAACCTTGAATCTTCATCGCCAGGTTATAAGCGACTTTGTAATTGGTGTAATTTTTTAACACATCCAGAATGAAGCCTTCTTCTATGGCTTGGCGCATACTATAGACATGATAGGCTTCTGGCTTGTTTTTCTTGGAGGGGGCTTCATTGGGATTAGATAATCGGCCAAACAATTCCAGTGTTTTTGTTTTAGGTGTTGCGGTAAAGGCTAAATAACTGAGATTAGCTGAAGCTCTGCGTGAAGCCACAGCGGCATCCAATATATCTTCAGTGGTTAACTCTTCATCCGTGCTATCAACCATCAACACTTCTTTTAACTGCCGTGCTGTCGAGCCTGTTTGCGATGAATGCGCTTCATCCGCAATCACCACATAGTTACGTTCTTTTAAACTAACGCTGTTTTCTATGGCTCTTAACACATAAGGAAAGGTTTGAATGGTGACAATAATAATCGGTTGTGAATTTTCTAAGGCACTGGCAAGTTTTTCTGATTTTGATCCATCACCCTCTTGGTTATTGATCCGTCCCACCACACCCTCAACACTGGTAAATTGTGAAATAGTCTCTTGTAGCTGTGCATCCAGTACATTTCTATCCGTGACAATAATGATGGAATCAAACTGTTTGTTACCATTGGCATTATGTAAGGAAGATAACTGATGAGCTACCCAGGCAATGGAATTAGATTTACCCGAACCTGCACTGTGTTGAATGAGGTATTTATGTCCTGGCCCTTCAGTGCGAGCGGCTTCGACCAATTTAGTTACTACGTCCCATTGATGGTAACGTGGAAAGATTAAGGTTTCTTTTTTATACTTGCGACCTTCCCAGTCTTCTTTCTCTTCAATCTGTAAATGCACAAAGCGAGCTAGAATCTTTAATAGGTTGTCGGGCAGTAATACCTCATTCCATAGATAATCAGTGGCATATTGGTTGATATCCGCAGGCACATCATTACCCGCACCACCATCTTTAGTCCCTTTGTTAAACGGCAAGAAGTAGGTATCCTCGCCCTCTAATCGTGTCGCCATATACACTTCATACTGACTGACAGCAAAATGCACCAAAGCGCCGCGTTTAAAGCTTAATAAGGGTTCTGGTTTTTTAGTAGCAGGGTCAATTGCAAAGCGAGTGGTTTTATATTGTTTAATGGCATTTTGTACCGCTTGTTTAAATTCAGACTTTAACTCTAAGGTGGCAATGGGCAGACCATTAACAAATAACACCAGATCAATCCGCCAGGCTTTGGCTTTAGTCCCTGTTTGTGCTAAATGCTCTTCAGTTGCCCAAGGGCTATAAACTAACTCAGGCACAACACGACAGCGATTTTGTTCATATCGAGCCAAGGTATCAGGGTTTAAATCATGCTCTGGTTTAAACTGACATAGACTAAAGCGTGTACCACGATCCCGTAATTCATGGCGTAAAATGCCCAAAGTGCCAAAAGTACGCATTTCTTTATTGGCGGCATTCGGATCTGCCTTATTCAGCTGAGTCGCCACCCGCTCTAAAAACTTTTGTTCAGGGTTATTGGGATAAAGTGCGCAGAATTTTTGCCACTGCGTTTCTTGTGTTTCTTTAACAAAACCTAAGACATCTTCTTCATATAAAGCCAGTTTACGGCTGTAGTTTTCAGGTTTTCCTAATAACCAGCCATTAGCGACTAACTGGCTGATCATGTCGTTTTGAAAGACGCTTTCGTTTGATTTGTTATCCATTTTCAACTTCCTATTTTCCACCTACACCGTCATTCCCGAGGTTTCTATAATCGGGAATCCATACTACAATCACATAGACTCCTGCTAAGAGCACGCAGGAATGACGAGACAGAGACATCCCATCATTTCAACATGAATGAAGTAATATTCTATTTATCGTGTAACTGTAATATTTGTTCGATAGTTATTTTAATCGGCTCAAGGTGATGGCTGACTGTTTCCCAAATTATCACTTTATCTATGCCTAGGTATTCATGTGCAATAATATTTCGCATCCCAGCAATTTGAGACCAAGGTATATCAGGATAATCCATCTTCAAATCCTCAATACCAAAATCCTTGACTGTTTGGCCTAATACTTCCAAGTTACGGATGACAGCGTCTTGCGTTTTTCTATCCTGTAAAAACTGCTCCAACTCATATCCTTGCGTGAACTCTTCTATTGCTTGAATACAGTCATAAGCAGCATGGATATAGATCATTCTGTCTTTCATAAAGGCAATGCTTCACGGTTAATTATTTGCTGCAAATGAGGGTTTACTGCTCTCTCACTCACCACATCAACCTTACTTTCAAATAAGCGACTTAAATCTTCAATCAATCCCGCCTGATCAAAAAGACTGGCATTAGGCAAAAATGAAACCAGAAAATCAATATCACTATTATCAGTCGATTCACCACGGGCAACCGAGCCAAAGACACGGATATTTTCCGCATGATAGCGTTGGCACAAGCTGATAATGTTAGCCTTTTTTGCTTTGATGTTTTCTAGTGTAATAGCCATAGAGTTAATTTTTGTGTTTTGTTTATCTTAGATTAGAGCATTGTTATTTATTTGTCGCAATAGTATTTAATTCTCCCATGCTTATGCGATGGCACGGGATAAAGCTCCTTTGCCCATCCTACATCATGCTTTATTATCCAATCTAAGCTTTGCATTAATAACCGCTTGATGTAATTTCTGCTCTAACTCCGCTTTCGGTGGCAATACCGTTAAATACTCTGCGACATGGATACCACTTTGATCCAATTCCAATAGCTCAATTTGTTCGTGTTTTTTACCTGTACACAAAATAATGCCTAGCGGTGGATTTTCATCGGGTTCTTGTTCGTGTTTGGCTAACCAGCGTAAATACAATTCCATTTGACCTTTATATTCCGCTTTAAAACGCCCGACTTTTAAATCAATGGCAACTAAGCGTTTCAGTTTACGGTTGTAAAATAGCAGGTCGATATAAAAATCATCGTCATCAATTTGTAAACGTTTTTGCCGTGCGATAAAGCTAAAGCCTGAACCTAATTCCAATAAAAACTGCTCTAACTCACGTAAGATGGCATCTTCTAAATCTTTCTCTAAATAGCTATCATTCAGACCTAAAAAATCCAGTACATAAGGGTCTTTTAAGATTAGGTTTTGATTCACTTGCCCTGAGTCGCGTAACAACTGTAATTCCTGGCTGATGGTTTGGTCGGGCTTTTTTGAGATGGCGGTACGCTCAAATAATTGTGAATCTATGCGCTCTGCAAGTGTGCGTACTGACCAGCGTTCTTGCATTGCCATGATGATATAAAACTCACGTTTTAGACTATCATCAATGTATACCAACTGTTTTAAATGCGACCAGCTCAATTGTCTCCACACTGTAGAGACAATTTCCTGATCAGGGAAAGTTTCGGCAAAACGTAAACAATGTCTCAATTGTTGAGAGCTCCAACCTTTGCCAACCGACTGGGTTAACTGCTTTGCCAGTGTTTTAATTATTTGTTGGCCATATTCAGCACGTTCGCCTTTTAATACCTCACCGGCAATGCGTTTTCCCACTTGCCAATATAATAGAGTCAGTTCAGCATTTACCGCAACAGCTGCTTGGTGTTTTGCTGACTGAATAAGGTCTTTTACTTCAGCAAATAATTCAATATTGCTCAAAGGCTGGTTCATAAAAAAGCCTCCATAAAACACACATATGTAGGATGGGCAAAGCGGTAGCGTGCCCATCTTTTATTTTGCTGTACTCCGATGGGCACGGGATAAAGCCCCTTTGCCCATCCTACTGGTTGATTCATACGCTGGCTTCTATTTTTTCTTTATTTGTGCTTGTGCTGTGCAGGGATGCACTAATGTCGCGAGAGCATGGACGCTCAGGAGCGACCCAGTTTCTTACATCTATTTTTCCTGTGACTGCTGCTGAGATTAGGGCTGTTCGGCGTTCTCGATATAAATGTAGGGCTCTTTCACATTGATCTACGAGTTTATTAAATTTACAACATTCTTTTTTTATATAAACACATATATCTTCTTGCTCCACTACAGGAGGAATAAGAACAGGTAGATTTTCAAAACCTTCCTGATTGACATAAACTAAAGTTGCCGCTGTTCCGACCAGTTCAAAATAAGATTTAGAAATTGAAACAGTTTCTCGAAGATATTCAGCTTTTATTGTATTTGGGACAAAGGCTTGTAACTGTTGATTTATTATTACATCAATTTTATTAATTGATGCTATACCAAAATTACCAACACAACTAGCAATTACAGCACCAGCCTTTAAGGTTTTTGATCCTGCTAATTTGGCAGATTTCTCATCAATATATTTTCGTGTCTCTTTAATATATACATTTTTCATATCTTCCATAATTGCCCAAGCCACACCTACAGAATCATTTAATTCAGGCTTATTTCTTTGAGGAATAAATATTTCAGATACAAACTTTGCTCTCGTAACAATCCAATGCTCAGGCACTTCACCTAACCACTCAACTCCTGAGTCGCGCATGGGGGTGCTGGGATTTAAACCTTTGGTCACGGCATGGCTAATGACTGCCTGACGTTTTTCTTTTAGCAGTTTGATCAGCTGTTGTTGTTTTTCGATCAGGGTATCAATTTTGGCGGTTTCGTGGTCGAGGAAGTTGGCTATTTTTTGTTGTTCATTAAGACTAGGTATTGCATAGCGAAAATTTACAAATGTATCCTGATATAGATGAACAATAGTGCTTCCAGTTTTATTAAAATCAACAAAGCCAGTAAAGATACTCGCCTGTAAAAGCCAAAAATAAAATTTACTAGTGTAACTATCAGCTAATGGCCTAACGACAAAAACTCCACTATTTAAAGTAGCCTTTCCATTTAAATCATTAACTAAAGCAACTTTACCTATCGTTCCATCTTTAGTAATTAACAAATCACCTTCTTTTAACTGGATATAAGGGTCTTGTTCATACCGATCAAAATCACAGTGATAACAATCCTCCCATTTTATGACAGGACCTTTAAAATCCGAACCTGTAACTAAGTAAGCCCCTTCATCAGTAAAATCATCTGACTTCAGACCATGCCAGCCAACACGGGCCTTAACATAAGACTCAAATTTCACACGAGTTAAAGTCCATCTCAAAGGGTATTGCCCAATCCACTCAACCCCAGAATCCTTATACTCCTCATAAGCCTGATATTTAGCACTCATAAAATACTCCCAACCACGTCATCCCCACATGCTCTTAGTGGGGATCCATTGCTGGCATATAGATTCCTGCTAAGGCTTGTACCCACGCTTGACTGGGTAGCATGCAGGAATGACGTAGGTATGGCGTTAATTTTAATTATTGTATTTCTAGCCATAAATCCAGCCATTGCGGATTGTCTTTTTCTATCAGTTTTATTTTCCAATCTCGCTTCCATTTTTTCATTTGTTTTTCACGGGTAATGGCTGATTGCATTATTTCATGATGTTCATAATAAACTAAAATATGTACATTGTATTTTTTTGTAAATCCTTCTACTTGGGTATTCTTATGCTGCCAAATACGTTGAATAAGGTTGCTTGTTACACCTATATATAAAGTTCCATTCTTTTTGCTGGCAAGTATGTAAACGTAAGGTTGTTTTTCCATTTTATTCACCTAATTGCATTATTATCCAGTCCTAATATATTTACATCTAAACTCAGAAGCCGCCATTCCCGAGGTCTTTTTATCGGGAATCCATTCTCGGCATATAGATTCCTGCTAAAAGACTACAGGAATGACGATATTAAGAGCATAGTGATAATGGTGTTTTAATCCCTTTGATCAACAATTGTTCTAATTCACGTTCGCTGTGTTGTTTGCTCAGCGTTAGAAAATCAAATACATAAGGGGGCTTTTAAGGCTTGTTGGGCAAGATTAGATTGAGGAGCGGGTAAAGTCTCACTAAAGTTGTTAATCGCTTTACCTTCACGTTGCCATAAGCCGCTTTCTATTTGATGGGTTAACACGCTACGGCTCCAGCCATTATCCAGTGTGTTTCGTACGTAATACACGGCCTCTTCTACGCTTTTGCATTTGGCGATAATCTTTAAATTATGCCCCCAGGGAATCTGCCATAATTGCGAAACAGGCTGTTGCGCAATTCCAGAAGCTGATGACCAAAACTGATACCACTTGCGGATTTGCTCTAGGTTACGTTTTGAGAAGCCTTTCATTTCTGGGAACTCTGCCATTAAGTCTTGGCTAAGTTGTTTTAAGAAGCCATCTCCCCAACTTGCTTGACTTTGTCTAAGAATAATATCTTCACCTAATTCCCAATAGAATTCTAACAGCGTGCTATTAACCTTCACCACGGCTTTAAGCTGTGACTGCAATACCTTTTGCTTGAGATCTTTTAGCCAATGTTTGTATTCGTTATTAAAAAATAGTTCATTGCTCACGAATGCACCTCGCGCAACAGCTCCATAATCTCAGCACTGACTTTATCTAAGTCGGCATCAATATCCACTAAATCACGCGGCGGTTGATATTGGTAGAAGTGGCGATTAAAGGGAATTTCGTAACCGACGATACCTATTTCTTCATCTTTAGCATCTTTCTTATTGGCATCTATCCAGGCATCAGGCACATGCGGTTGCACCTCTTTTTTAAAGTAAGCTTCGTTAATATCATTTACGCTTTGGCTAGGATCGAGGGCAACATTTTCATTATCGCGTAAATCGCCATCGGCTTTGTATTCGATGACTTGGCCGTTTACTTCAAACAAACCATACAAGGGGTTGGCTTTATGTTCAGGATGAACGGTATGCCGTGGTGGCATGGATGCCAAGGAGCGGCTATGTATTTTTTTGATGACCTTTTCAGCCTCTGGATTTTTCCAGCTAACTGCATTGGTAATTTGTTTTTTCTGTTTGGTATCAAGCTTAATACCTGTTGCTTTTAGTACCGCATCATAGCCATTCATATCATCATGCTGTGCAGTGCCGATACTTTGTTGCAATTGTTTAGCTTTAAGAAGGATTTGTTTTTGAGTTACCCAGGTTTTGCTATCTAATAGGTCTTTAATCTGTTTTTCTTTTAGTTCGCTGAAGTGGTTTTTGATGTGTTTGCGTATGGCTTCTTCATGTTCGCTTAATTCGCCATATTTTTCGCAGTCTTCATCATACCCCAGGGCACCCTCTCTGATTCTTCCAGAAGAATCATTCACCTTGTCAGACCAGCTTGTTCCGTATTCAGCATACACCCATTTCATCACTGCACACATGGGTTTGGGTGCAAAGCGAAGTTCTGCTATATGTTCATCACTGAATTGGTAAGATTCTCTAAGTGGACGTTCTATAGTAATACGGCGATAACCAAATTCATGGGTATCAAATATTTTACTGGAGAAGGTTTTTGGGGCTTCAGTTTTAGGGTTAGCTGATTGACGGCCTCGGTTACTTTTTTGTTCGGCAGGTTTATCTAATTCTCTGGTGACTGTTTCAAAATCACCAAAGCTACGGGTAATGGTGGCAATATCAGCTTCGTCCATCACATTACGTTTGGAGCCTAATGATTTACGCATTTTACCGCACAGGTTTACACCATTAATCAATTGCACCTTGCCTTTACGTTGTTCGGCTTTCTTATTGGATAATACCCATACATAAGTGGCAATACCTGTATTGTAAAACATATCTGTTGGTAAGGCGACGATGGCTTCTAATAAGTCTGCTTCGAGAATGTAACGACGAATCTCTGATTCACCAGAACCAGCACCACCGGTAAATAATGGCGAGCCATTAAGAATAATACCGATTCTTGCACCGCCTTGTTCAGCACCACGTAGTTTACTAATCAGGTGTAACAAAAATAATAAGGAGCCGTCTGAAACTCTGGGTAAGCCAGGACCAAATCGGCCATCAAACCCTTTTAAGGTATTTTCATCCTTAATGTCTTGTTCTATCTTTTTCCAATCAACTCCAAATGGTGGATTAGATAACATGTAATCAAATTTATCGGCGTAGAGCTGATCTTTAGACAAGGTGTTGCCAAGCTTTATATTGCTAACATCTTGCCCTTTAATCAGCATATCGGCTTTACAGATAGCGTAACTTTCTGGATTAAGCTCCTGACCAAACGCACGCATCACAGCTTGTGGGTTTAATTCATGTACGTATTCCATACCTGAAGATAAAAAACCGCCTGTACCTGCTGTCGGGTCGTATATGGTGCGAATAATACCTGCTTTGGTTAAGGCATCATCATCTTCCATAAAGACTAGTGAGGTTGTCAGGCGAACAATATCCCTTGGGGTAAAGTGCTCTCCAGCAGTATCGTTAGAGCTTTCAGCAAAACGCCTGATGAGTTCTTCAAACACTAAGCCCATATCATGATTAGAAATGGCTTTGGGGCTTAAGTCAGCGTTTCTAACCTTTTGTACAATTTTGTAGAGTAAATCGACATCGTTTAACTGACCAATAAATTCGGCAAAGTTAAAGTATTCAAAAATCTCTCTAGCATCTTTTGAAAAACCTTGGATATAAGATTCCAGGTTGTCTTTAATACCAGCTTCACCTAGCTTGGATAAATCCATTTTGGAGGTGTTGAAAAAAGATACACCCTTTGTTGCCCGTAATAACATTTTTTCTTGTGCTTCTTCGGGTAAGCCCATGGCTTGTACTTTTTCATATTCCGCTAAGACAGTTTCTTTACTATCTTCTAACACCGCCTCTAGGCGACGTAATAGCGTAAACGGTAAGATTACTCGGCCATATTGGCTCTGTCTAAAGTCTCCACGTAGTAAGTCGGCTAATGACCAGATGAAGGCTGCAAGGTTGTTAGGTGTTTGAGTCATTTACTACTTTTCCAATAATACTTTTTAAAATCCATCCTTTATAGTAAACAAAAAAAGGGGCATAGTGATACTGTTTGGGACAAACTCTTATCAATTTCAAATATAAAGAAACGCTTATGCATAAAGTCATAATTCTAGCATCTAGTTTTTGGAGCGTACCTGAGCCACAACAACAAATACAACTGGAAAAAAATTATCTCAAACTGGAGAACTATCAATTAACTGAAACCTTGGAAGGAAATGAAGTTCAAGCTATTTGGTTTTGTTCTTCACCTGTTGTACAGGATACGATTGAGGAATTTATGATCTTCAATAATAACGCTAACATTAAGTTTATCACACTGCCTCCCTGCTCACTTGAGAACTATCCATCTTGTGATGACACGACTATTTCATTACAGGAAATAACAAACAACAGTGTTAAAGAACTTGAAGAAGAATTCTGGATATACCAGTTACCTGATGAAATTGATGCCTATCTTTCTAAACATTTTCCTGATGCATTAGAAATAATTCCACCATCAGCACTAAAAGATCTACCTATATGGTTTATGAGCAACATATCTAATGAAAGGTTAAATTATCTTGAAGAAAACAACCTTCTTAATCCATATATTGAACAATTTCCACCTGTATTTCAAGATTATGCCAAGAACCTTTTGGCAACTTGTTTTGAACATTATTCAATTGGAAATACTTGGGGCAGTACCAATAATTACAAACTGGATTTACTTTGTTTTGCAAAACTATTGCATGGATTTGTTTGTGTGTCTCAATGGGACTCTAATCAGTTTGATGTTTTAGAAACTGCAAAAAGTTTAGATATTGATAATTTATATTTAGGATCACTTTTATCACCTGATATGACTACTGAAATTTATGGAAATACTTACGCAAATAATTTTGAGCCAAAATCTGATGCTTTAGACCTTATTACAACTGACAAAATAAATAACTTTACAAAAACACTTTGTAAGCATATCGGAGAAACACATTTTTTCGCTATGCTTTGGTGGTGTATCTGGCCTGATCATTCTAGATCAGTCTATGCCAATTATGATTCATTATTTAATGAATTTAATCTTAATGATGAAGCAACTGCAATAAAAATGGAGATTTTTCAACTATTACAAGATGGTTGGTCGGATTATATTGATATGAACTAGTCTTCTTAAAAACCACCAAAAAATGAACTGCCCAATAATAAGCTGCTCATTCTCTAGTGTAGTGATAATTTCTATTTAGTTGGATAATCTTGTTTTCATAACTTTTCTATATTTTTAATTCCTTACAACCATACAAACTCATACATCCCTTATATCTCAGTGATTCTAGTGTAAGATTATCTGTAAATCAAATTCACCAAAATTAGTGGAGCGAACAGTCCATTTCCGCATCCAATTCTTCCAACTTAGAAACTATTTTATTGAATGTCTCGGGGGCTTCTTGAGCTACCGTATCTAAAATCATATTATGCGTTCTTGCTAGCCGATTCATGTCCATTAGCAAGTGCTGCGCATTAATTAGCGTATCAAGAAGTCCTTTTCTAGCTCTTATAGAATCAATAAGCAATTTAGGATTGAGAACCTTCTCTTCCCCACTTTCATTAATTTTTACTGCTCGATTTCGAATCAGATAAACATCCGAATAAAGCCTCTCCATCTCAAACATAAAATCCAACGTGTCAATTCCTACGGATGCAATAGTTTCGGGACAAAGAGTTATAGGCAAAACTTTTTGGAGTTTCTTTTTTGCTGTTTTTGCTGAGGTTCTTGGGCTGCGTCTTTGGGCTAGCTTCAGAATTTCAGCCTCAGTCTGCTTTACGACTTTTTTTGGTGGATTTTTCAGGCATTCATTAACCCATCTGTAAAAGGTCGTTTTTGAAACTTGAGAAGTGGATTTCTGTAGCGTTGGCAGCCCCGACCTTCCTTGAGAATTATCATACAAACATTTGATAATTTGCTTTATCACCTGGGCTTTCAGAGCTTTATCTAGTGACATATTTTTGAACTATTCTGATACTAAATTTTTTAATTTGTTTCATTATTTTTTACCGTCCCATTTAATATTTTGCAAATCATTTTTTATGATTATTTTTGATTTTAATTTTGCCAATCATGTGAAGCCAATAATTCATCATCTTTAAATACGGTTACAGCAGGGAATTTTGCACCCCCCATTATTAATTCTGAATATCTCGCTACAGTCCGTTCATTGAATAGTCCAGCACGTTGTTGAAGTTCTGGGTCACGTTTAATAGTTGATATTTTAATTGTCGCCATTTTCTATTTTCCTGATAATTTAATATTGATTTCTGGATTTGGACGATTTTTTATTTTCCATCTATACCTTCTTCCTTCTTTAAACATAATGATGAATGTACATGATAGATATATAAAGCTGTCCTCATAGCGACAACAGAATGAGCAAAAAACACCCTGACTTGTCCTTATAGCGACAACGTGACAACAATTTACCTTGGTTAAAACGCTGACTTGTCCTCATAGCGACAACGCTTGTCCTTATAGTGACAAGTCTTTTTAATTTCATCCTGCTTTTTCCATTTCTTTTTTTGCTTCTTTTTTACTAAAGTTTCGGAGTTCATTCTACCCTCAAAAAAGGTTGCGCAACATTGATTTATAAAGCCTCAAGTCTAAGTGTCTTTAGGTCAAGTTGAAGGACTTGCACAAAAAAGCATTGTATGTGTGTTTC
>JAKIVF010000209.1 GCA_021647145.1 Methylococcaceae bacterium
GCGGCTTTTGTGCGGAGTTGAAGCTGGACGCAGGACGTACTGGGGCACTCTATTAATTCGCCCGAGCAGAATGAGTTTTTGGACATGGATGTCCTAAAAAGATATGTAGCGAGGATGGCGCGCTAAATTGTAGAAAATGACAATAATAACCCTTTTTATTAACCACCCAATTCAAGAAACCTACTATATTTAAATTATTGGAGTATTATTTGAAAGTTATTCGCTGGGGTATTATTGGTTGTGGTTCTGTTACTGAAGTCAAAAGTGGTCCAGGGTTTCAGAAAGCCAATCATTCTGAACTGGTTGCAGTTATGCGACGCGATGCAGCTAAGGTAAAAGACTATGCTCTGCGCCATCATGTGCCAAAATACTATCAAGACAGCCAGAAACTTATCCAAGATCCAGATGTTGATGCCATTTACATCGCTACACCACCTCATTTACATCATGATTATGTTTTAAAAGTTGCATCGGCAGGCAAACCCGTTTATGTTGAAAAGCCTATGGCACTTAATGCAAAACAGTGTCAGGCGATGATTAAAGTATGCGAACAAAAGAATGTACCATTATATGTTGCTTATTATCGGCGCGCCTTACCTCGCTTCTTAACCATAAAATCATTACTAGAAACAGGTGCTATTGGAAAAGTTCGTGCTTTAACCATAACATATACTCGCCCCTTTAATTACGACCCTAAACAGCCCCTCCCTTGGCGCGTAATTCCTGAAATATCTGGCGGTGGATTCTTTATGGACTTAGCTTGTCATATTTTAGATTATCTAGACTTTATACTCGGACCAATAGTTAAAGTCACTGGCCATAGCAGCAATCAATCCAATAAATATCAAGCGGAAGATACCGTAAGTGCCAGTTTTGTATTTGCCTGTGGAATACAAGGAACGGGACTATGGAGTTTTAGCAGTTTTGAACGACAAGACCGAACAGAAATTATTGGCAATAAGGGAAAGTTGGTTTTTTCATCATTTGATACAGAGCCTATTCAATTAGTCACTAAAGGTAGAGAGCAGAAGTTTCCTATTGATAACCCAGAACATGTACAACAACCGCTAATTCAAACCATCGTTAATCAGTTGAACGGTATTGGACAATGTCCGAGTACAGGTGCTACTGCAGCGAGAACAGCCTGGGTCATGGATCAAATATTACAGAGTTAAAAATTACCAGACTGATTATAAAATATTTTTGTTATTCTCCAGAATAATTTCGCGAATAAACAGTATAATTAATTAAAGAAAAGTAAAGCTTGAATAAATGAGAAAAATATGAAAAAAAGAAAACAACTCGACATAATAATTTCAGCTATATTATTGGTAGGATCTATTGCTCCAAATCTAGCTTGGGCATCTTCTAATGTAATGTTTATTTTCGATGTTTCAGAACAAATGTCTGGTAAATTTTCTAAACATACAAAATTAAAAGATTTAAGCAAAATAGAAAGTACAATGGAAACATTTGAGGCTATGGTAGAAGTATTACCAAAGGACATAAATGTAGGAATAGAAGTATACGGGCATCAGGGAGATAGAGACTGCTCTGCTATCGAAATAATCAACCCTTTAGCTCCTTTAGATCCCGAAGCTATAGTGGAAAATATACAAATGCTGGAACCAGACCAAGGGTCAACGCCGATTGCCAAAGCACTACAACAAGCAGGTGAAGCATTGAATGCAGTAAAGGGAGATAAAACGATTATTCTCTTCTCAAATACTCAGGATACTTGTGGTGGTGATGTTAATGAAATTTCCAACATCCTTAAAGAACAGGGTATATCTGTCAATGTTCTTGGTATTGACGTGAATGAAGATGAAACAAGAGAGCTTTCCGGTATTGCTGAAGCAAGTGGGGGCGAATATTTTGTTGCCCGTAATTTTGAAGAGATGGAAAAAAGTTTAGAAAGTATCAAAGAAAAAATTGAAGGAAGAACACATAAAGGTAAAGTTGTCTTTAGAGATGATTTTATTGAAGATTCCTTATCCAGCCAATGGACAGTTATAAACTCTGATACCAACCTTTTGAAAGTGAACAAAGGTGCTGTATCAATTACCTCGACAAAAAAAGCCGAAAACATTTTGCACCTTAATGTACCAGAGAAAAAAAATGACTGGGTTTTTACTGCTAACTTCAATGTAGACTCACAATCAATGCAGGAAGTGTTTGAACTGGGTATATCAAATAAAAACCAGACTGAAACAATTTTGGCTCGGATAAACATCAATATTGATAATAACCTTATTTTAAAAAGCATCAAAAACACTAAAAAATCTACTTCACATTTTCAGCAAAAACTAATAACCTATCGATCAAAAACGCTTAGTGGACAGCTAGATTTTTTAGAAAAAAATATTCAGTCAATAACTGTAAAACTTGAGAAAGTAGGAAATGAGTATGTCGTATCAGCTAGACTTGAGCAATTAAATAATGACATTCTCCCTCCTTCAACCTGGGTATTATCGCAAAAAATAAAATCAAATCAATTGCCTAATGATGTATTTTTTATTAAAACATATCAAAACAATGAAAAAAATCATCAAACAAAAAGGTCTACAGGTAAGGTAAACTTGAAATGGGTTGAAGTTGAAACTCTAGCTATAACCAAATAACTAAGCGGGGTCAGGCTGATTTTTTTAAAAGCGCAAAATCCTATGCGCAGTCATGTTTGTTACTACTCACCCATTTGGTGAAGAAAACGCTCTCCACATTCTTCGAAACATCCTGCAGAATCACTCTTGATAAGGATTATGACTATTATCTCCAAGTAATTA
>JAKIVF010000210.1 GCA_021647145.1 Methylococcaceae bacterium
ATATTCCTGCATTGGTGGCTTTATCATCAGTAAAATCATTTATTTCTACAAAATCATGGATATGACTCCCAAGTTCAGAGAAGCTTGGAGGAGTTTCGAGACCTTTTTTACTAAACTTAGAGTATTTGATTGTGAATTGTTGATATTTTCCATCTGCAAGCATTAGTTCATTCAGGTTAAATGCTAGGCCAATTTGCCGGTATTCATTCTCTAGCCCAATTTCATGCCTAACTGCTGCCATTGCTGTTGTATCTGTTAATGTGGTTATAGTTTTCATTGGTTATTATGGTTAATGGTGTCTAGGTACATGGTTATGTAGGTGTGTATTAAAATGTTGCACGCGAATCACTCAAAAAAGCCCTTTAGCGTCTTTATTTTGATACGCTAAATCATTTAGCGTGTTTATTTAGATACGGTTGATTTATTTTGTAATGAACTTTTATCCCATGTATTTTTAGGTGAGTTACCCAGATATGGAAGCCATGTTAAATGCCAATCACGCGCACGACTGCATAATCGGCTATTAAATGAGGATTCTTCAACGCACTCTATAAAACCTAAGTCAGTTAAATTCTTAAAACTTTTGCCTGCTGTATTAGTGGAGCAAGGAATCTTTTTTGATGCCTCACGTACACCATAACTTACGGGTCTGTCATTGCGCCACTGCTCATGAAGTAAAAGTATTAGAACTTTTTCAACGGGCTTTAATGATTGACAAGCCTCGCTATTTAGCATCCTGCGATTAAGTACAAGAGTTCCGCCTCTCTTATCGAAAGGTAGTTTTTTTTCTTAGCCATCAGCCCCACCTTTAGTGCTAAAATATCTAACCCTAAATCTATGTGGCTTTGCCTCTGAAATAATCCCAACTCTTTCAGAGGCATTTCTTTTGGCGGCCATTTTGATTAGCCCACCTGCGCATTATTAGTGAAGCCTTCCAACTGATCTAAAAAAGCATCAAGGTCTTTACGTAGATAAATTATTTTTTTAGTGCCTGCTTTCCTAAACACTGGAGCGGTTAGCCCCCACAATAGACCCGTTGAACGACTCGCTTTCAGCGCGTCACTATCTGAATTGATGCCTATATACTCGATCTTCCAGTTTTTAAATTTTTTACAGCTTGACTCGCAATAAATTCACCCGAAAGCACGGTGATTTAAGGAAGGCGTCGATTCTAGCCGACCTAAATTTTTCCCGATCATATGCTTTCCAGAGGGCATTAGCTGAAAAGTATCATCAATCAGTTCAGCCAATTCTTTGATTTTTTTTGCAGGTGTGGGGTGGTCTAATAATTTTTTGATAAATTCCAGTAAAACATCTATTTGTGACTTTCTTTGTAGGCTACCAACGGTACACGCGGGTAATTTGTTCTCGATGCGAGCTATCTGCTCTGGGTGAAGGAGAAGGCAGTGGTCAAGCAACAGACTCAGAACCAGGCCTCGGCTTGATCCCTTTTCATCCAATTGTTTGGCCTCACGCCCCCATCCTTCATAAAGCTTCCAGTCCTCAAAGAAAACCTCTACAAGCCATCTCAATGTATAGGCCTGAATAATATCTATTGTACGCCATGTCATATCCGTTGCAACTATATAACGATACTCGCTCTCTCCTTCATATTTTAAGGCAATAACAAACCGTTTTTCACCATGCGCGCTGACTTTTAAACGCGCACTGCTAAGGGTGACTTTGACTGATTCCCCTCCACGTACCTGAATTATTGCGGGGACACCTGCGTTGATCTTATTAAAATAATGCTTCAGATTTCTTTTTCTACCTTTGTATTCAATATTCTGGTTTTCTCGCAATTGACTGATAACCTGGGATTTATCAAAGACTTGGGCGGCTTCCGTCATAAAATAGGCCTCACCATAAAGAGCATCCGCTAAAATAGCGGTAATTCTAATGTCCTCATGTTGCTTTTTAAATTCCCGAAGCAGGTGTAATGCAATCTGTATTTTTGTCGGATAAAGCGGATTCCGTTGAGGCTTTTCTGGGCGGTCTTTTTTAGCTATTCTTGTTTTTATTAATCGCTTATCCTCTTTACTCCATTTGGTTAGTTCTGGATCAGGCATATAAAAAGCAAACCCAACAGGAAAACTCACTGACTCGGTCACAAGCAACAGCAAAACCACGGTTTGGCCATTAACATATCCACCTGAAGCTTTGTGCTTTTGCTTATGCACATGATGGATACGTTTAGTTCGTTTCGAGCGAGCTCTATCAGATTCATCAATCGCAATCACACCTTCTGTTATCCCATAGCGCTTTAAAATCAATATAACACTGGCTTGAAGCATGATATTCCAGCAAATTTTTGCATCACGAAACATCCAGGAAAGTGCTGATATTTTATAACGGCCTAAACTTGCTCGTTCGAATTTCGCCCAACACACTGAGTTCATTAGCAACATGCCCGTCAAACAAAACCCTAACCATACTTTTTGCGTTCGAGACAACTTGGCATTCGGCTTAAGATCACCTAATGCCGTATCCAGATCATTGATAAAGTTCTTTATGAACGCCGCGGGCTCTTCCATTAACATAGTGTTTAAATTCCATTTTTTTGATATGACTCAGCTTACTTAGTTTTTTTCAATTTACCTAATCATTAAAACTGGAACATCGAGTAACAATGAAATGAGGCACTTCTATGAGCGTTTAATTGCGTCAGGAAAAGCCAAGATGTCCGCTCAAATAGCCGTCATGCGGAAGATCATTTTGTTAGCGCATTCTCTCTATAAAAACAGCGAGAGG
>JAKIVF010000086.1 GCA_021647145.1 Methylococcaceae bacterium
ATTTAGGGTCATCAAGGCGGCCGGCATTAGGCATTTCAAGTTTTATTTTTCCGTCAGTATCGGCTCATAATTCGATTGCTAAGTCTAAAGGCAAAGAGACGGCATCAGGGTTTTCTACCGTGTCACCTAAAACTAGTTGATCAATTAAAAGATTGTTAGTTGCGGATAACTTTTTGTTTTGAATATTATATTTTAAGCTTAATGACATATTGCCTTTTTCAATTTTACGACCAGCAAATTCGGCCATATAAGGCGTCATTAAAGGCATTGGCATACTTTTAAAATCAAGTGTCACATCAGAATTTCCTAGCTCAGGGCTAATAATGCCTTTAATATTCACAGGAGCTAAATTAGAGACTTTTCCTTTTAAACCAACTTTTATAACTGCATTTTTATCGGATGAAATTCCCGTTACAGAACCTTTTAATTTATTAATATGTGCAGAAAATGGCAAAATAAGAGACATATCTGAAAAATCAGAAACACTATCAGTTAAAGTAAAGTGTGCAATTTTAAATGTGGGTTTAATTTCATCTTTTTTGGTAGGTTTAGCTTGCTCTTTTTTTGCAGGTTCTTTTTTCTCTTTATTAACAAGGATATCAGTTACATTAATACTTTTGTTTTTTCTTATTAAAACACGAGAGTATAGTTTGTTTATTTTTACAGAATCAATTAGATAGCTATTTTTTGCTAGATCAACATCTATTTTTTCAATATTTAGGTAGTTCCATTTCAGAAAGTCTTTATTTGAAACTTGATCTCGGGTTACAAATTCTGTGATATGACTATCACCTGTAAATTTTAGTCCAAAAGGTTTGTTTTCTTCTTGGAACATAGATATGTTGGCATTAACATTAAACAATCCAGAAACTAAATCTAGACGTGCAACCGTATTTAAATATGGCTGAAAATCCTTTAGGGCAATGCTATCAGCATCGATATTTATATTGCTTGAAAATGGAGCTGATACCATCGTCCCGTCAAAATTTAAGGTGCCAGCATTATTTATTTTAACACCTAGCTGAAATGGAAGTTTTGCACCTGGTTTATTACTTAATTTTGTAGCACTAAGATTAATAGAGCTTAAATCAATTACTGCAGGTGTTGGCGTTAATGTTTTATCAGTAAAATTAAAAGCAAAATTATTCATCTCAAGAAGATTTAGTTTGACGTTCCAAGGCGTTTCATCTTTTTCAGTAACGGCTGTTTTTTGTGTTGATTTGTTTTCTTTAGAGTTTGAGTTAAAAAGAGTCTGATAATTGATGACACCTTCAGAATTTAGCCACGCTTTAAACTGAGCGTCAGCAGAAGATACTTTATTTATGACAATGTCTTTTTTAAGCAGATCCAGGGTGATCCCTGATATTTTGAAATTAGGGATATTAATAAGTGAATCTGTTTTTCCTTTTTCAGAAATTTGTAATTCATTTATGTCAAGATGAGCATCTTTGATGAGAAATTGCAGGCCTTTTTTTGTTTCGTTTAGATGATAGTCAATTTCTAAAACTTCTGATCCTTTTAAAATTTCAAAACTAACAGAATCTTGCAAAAAAAGCTCCCAAACTTTTTTGAAATTAACTTTATGTAGTGTTATTTTTCCAATTGAATTTAATGGTGTTAATACTAAATCTCCTTTCCAATTAAGTTCGCCACCAGATGCTAGGGCTAATGAAAACTCCATTTGGGATTGATCGTTAACTTTGGTGGAAAATTGATCCAGAGTTAAATCTAGAGGATAGATTGTTTCTTTTTGGGGTTGAGAATAAAAATCATCTTCCCAGCTCAATTTAGCCTTAGAAATAATTGTTTTTATAATGATGAAGGGAAAAGGACCCTCATCTTTTTCCTCTTTTGTTTCTGGTTTTTCAGTATTTAGTAAGTCAGTAAAATTAAAATCACCTTTCTTATATCGTTGTATTAATGCACTGGGTTGATCGAGACTTATTTGATCTAGCGTTAAAGTAAAATTTCCTATTGATTTTAAAAATGCTACATTGACATTCAGTTTTTCAAAACTGAAAAAGCTACTTTTATCAAGGTTTTTAAGATCAAAGCCATGAAGGTTGAGCTCTAATGAAAAGGGATTAAACTCAATATCTTTAATTTGAGCGACTCGGTTCAATTGTTCATTTGCTATTTTAGGTATTTGATTTTTTAAAACGGCAGGAATTATCAGAAACCCTATTAGTGAATAGATAACTAATGCTACTGTAATATAAAGTAATACCGTTTTAGTTTTTGCTGAAACGATTAACTCTTTCATTTTTATCTCTCATGAATATAGAGGTAGATGAAGTTTTTTCTACCATTAAAAAATTATGATATCTTAAACATAGGTGAAAGTTTGTTAGATTATTTCATTTTCTAAGGATTATGGGGCTAATTAAGAAATATATCTCTATGTATATTGTACCTGAGTACAATATACATAGAGATAAGTTTTACATTAAGCTACAGGTTTGAGTATTTAATGAATTATGCGCCAAGCTCCAAGAACTTTTTTAAGCTCTTGCTTCTTAGGGGGTGGAGAGACGAATAATATTAAATCCTCCTTCCTTAGGAACGTGTATGAAATAACTTGAACAATTGACTTGTTTTTGTCCGTTTTTTGCGTTATATCTGTAGTAGCGTAGCTTGCTATGCACCTATTGATACGCCTTGAATACGAACAAAAACTCTACGCCAATTGCCCAACTTATTTCATGCGCGTTTTTTAGCATTATTTTTCTAGGTTAATACATTGGAAAGTGATTTTTATGAAACAACCCCTTATTTGTTCAAATGATTTGTTAAGAAGGCAGAGAGAAAAAGATCGAAGAACTTTAAGTTTTAAGTCTTTTTACAGTTCGTTCAGTATTGGCAGGCGAATTAATGCAAGAAGATCAGGGGAACTAAAACAAGGTTATTATACGGATAGATATGAAAAATGGGTTGGATGGAGTGCAATTGCCATTGTATTATTAAGTACATTAGATGGTTTTTTTACATTGAATATACTTGAAAAGGGAGGGACTGAGGTTAACCCTTTTATGCAGGCTTTACTTGAATATGATACTCAAGTTTTTCTGTTTAGTAAGCTAGTGATTACTGTCACTTGCGTACTATTTTGTCTTGTACATATTAATTTTCATATGTTCAGAGTTCTTTCAATGAAAATAATGATAAAGAGTATTTTAGCTATTTATCTTGCTTTGATTGGGTATGAAATATTCTTGCTGACTATAATATAGATACTTTTTTCGTAACTATTCAGCGTAAATAAATACCAAATATCTTGAGATGTTTTGTAGCGTAAAAACTGTAGTTTTCAAAGAATTGCCAACTCTACGTTAAGCCGATAGAGCATTGCCTCAGAATCTATTAACAGCTATCATTTTTCCTAAACAGCATTCCGGGAGGGCAGATTTTTTTTGTTCCAAACGCGCTTATATTAAGAAAAATTTATGGTTATAAACCCATAAGATAATAAACTTGTCGCTAATATCTCTATAGGGTCTTTATTGAAAATAGATTCTATCAATATTGATGATGTAATCAGTCATGTTAGAGGCTGTTTGAAACTGAACGCAATCTACTGTCTGCACTATAATCAGTGCTAAAAGCATTCTATTGCTGGCCTCTGTTTTATTAAACCGCCTTCGAGTAACCCTAGTCGAAAAAAGGTATGCGTAAAAAAAAATAAACCTTGGGTGGACAACTTTTTCATAATGGCAAGATCTTGCAAAAAGTAGATGATCCTGATGAAATCGAGATTATGGGGACAGATTTTTTCAGGTAATATGGTTCTGACTTCCGCGTTATTAGGTCGAGTATTACATCATTCACATATAATACAAAGACAAGTGTGCCAGAGCATGGGAACAGGATAAGCATACGTGGGCGAATGAAATTAAACAAAACAACTGCTTGAAAGTATGAGCAAAGCTGTTAATGATGCAGGTGGCGTGTTATTGAATAAAGAAGCAGAGTAATGGAAAAATAAATATAGCGACTTGCTGGAAAAGACACAGATTGAATGTTTATAGCCAGATAAACCTGAAGAAGAAAAATGGAGGCGAATTAAAAGGAGCAAAGCCAGAAAATTGTTAAAAACGCTGATTGATTATGAAAAAGGATGTTTTACGTTTTGTGATGGATGTGTGCGTACGTACCACAACTGTTTGCTAATAATGCTGCTGAAAATTCAATTCGGATAATTAAAGTCCATCAGAAAATATCGGGCTGCTTTCGGAGTATGGACGGCACTGAAATGCTTTGCCGAATCAGAGGCTATTTGTCGACTTGTCGCTAACAGAGGTTGAGTACGACTAGAGCAATGGCAGGGCCAGTGACGCTTGTCTTTGAGAGGGAATTTAGTTTTGTGTTTTTATTTCGTCGGTAAATATGTTGAGTAGTTACCCTTTTTTATTATCTTTTCTGTGAAGAGACTTACTCCTGAGTTAAGAAAGGATAGGAAAAATAATCTTTCCTACCCATTCTTATAAAACGTATAACTTGAAGAGTTATATTTTATTTAGTTAAAACTTTGAAAAGCACTCTACGGTTGTGAGCGCGCCCAGCTTCAGTATCATTCGATGCAACGGGGCTTGTTTCACCGAACCCTTGGGTTGATAAGCGAGAAGCATCAATACCATTTTTAATTAGATATTGTTGTACTGAATTTGCTCTTCGTTCAGAAAGTCCTTTATTGTACTCATCGCTTCCTATGCTATCGGTATGTCCTTGGATTTCAATAGTTAAAGTTGGATTGTCTTTTAGAACAGCGATGGAGTTTTCAAAAACATGTTCCATTTCTGGTTTTATATCATATTTATCGAAGTCAAAATAGGCACCTCGGAAAGACCAGCAGCCATCTTTATCAGCAATTGCATTTTTAGGAGTGTCTGGACATTTGTCAATTTCATCTGGCACATCATCGCCATCAGAATTAATAAGAGGTGCTGGCGCAGGCGGAGTAACCTGGTTAAAAAAGACATTTTTTACAAAACCTGCCATGCCATCCGTTGTTGCTAGCTCGCTTGCTGTTGCCGAATAGCCGCAACCTGATATTCTAGATAGTTCCACTAACGCTGCTTGACCATCACTTTCAGCTTCATTACCGACCCAGATAGTAGAGATACATAATTTATCTCCATATTGATCTTTAAGTGCTTGAACTGATGCATCAGGTAGGCCATCATAGTTATGCCCGTCGCTTAAAAGAATGAGTGCAATATTTCCCGGCGCAGACGCCAAGTCAGTACTCGCTGCATTAAATGCTCTGTCTATAGGTGTTCCTCCACTAGAACATTCAAGTGTAGAAAGGGCGTTTGTAAATGATGCTGAAGAATAACTTTGAACGGGTTGGTTAAGTTTTGTAAATCCCCAAGAAAGACAAGGTCCATAGCCAAAACTACGTAAACCCGAAGAGAGGGTGATGTTAGGGATGGATTTGTTCATTCGAGCTAATAATTCTCTCTCGACAGAAAACTTAGTCGGTTCAGATTGTCCTGGAAATCCTTCCCCTGAGTATATTTCACTCATTGAAGAGGAGGAGTCATTAATAACAAAGAAAGTATCCGTTTTTTGTTGTAGATAACCTTCATTCATTAGAGCGTTCAGGTCAGTAGTCTGATAAGGTTGAAAGGTACTGATGGGGGTTGTGCCACAGCCAGATAAAGCAAAGCTTGCTATCGTTGTAGTGAGGAGTAGTTTTTTCATAGTATGTTTTTTATTTATGTGAAAGAAGATTTTCGTTATAAATACTAAAAATTTACAGGCCCTTAATAATAGTATTATTTATGAGAGTAATCAAATTATTGTTGTTTTTTTTCCAATGGATAAACAAACAACATGAGTAAGTTTGTTGGACGAAGCCGCTAGCGCGGAGAAAAAGAGCAAGTCCGTAATATGAATAAAACACACCTTAATTTTCTGATCAAAAAAGATTAGAATCACTAAATCTCTCCAAGGAAAATATCTGCTCAATGTCTTTGCCAATTTCTAGTTAATTTAGTGGAAGTTAAACAAAAAATAGAATAGGATTAACCAAGATATTCAAAACCACGAAATAGTGTCATATGTTACTGAAACTACCATCTTCAATGTAGTCATTCCAACTCACTGATATATTGTATAATTATTCAAAATCAACATACCTAAAAAGCTATTTTCTAAATAGCACATATTTTGGGACTGTCAAGAGCCACTTCAAAGTATATTTCTCGTAATTTAAACTCTTTTTTGCCTCGGGCTTGTCCAACAAACGGTTCAGATTGTGGCTCGCTTCGCGATCACAATCTAACCTTATTCGTTAGGTTATCTTGACGTGTTGGCCTGTTTTTATTGATTTTAAAGTAGCGTTAATGACTTGGCAATTCAGCTTTGCATCATCTAATGATAAAGCAGGTTTAATGGAGTTTAATACACAATGGCTAAAATGCTCTACTTCTAGACGAAAGTGATTGGCCAAAGCTAATGTTTCTTGGCATTTTTGTCCTGATTCAGTCCACCATGAGATAACTGGGGTTTCTTCCTGTTTCGCCCAAACATTATGGCATTTTAATCCACCTTTAGTCCCAATAACTTCATATTCAGCACGTCTAGCGTGTTCAAATCCGAAATCAAAATGGGCGTATTTACCTTCACCAAAGTCAATAATTCCATTACAGCTAATATCCGCTCCTGTGTCGATATGTTTTGCCATGGCTGACACTGCAATTGGTAAGTCATTATAAAAAGGAAGGCGAGCAGCATGTATAGCATAGCAACCTATGTCCCACATAGCACCACCTCCATTTTCTATATTATTTTCGATACGATATAAACGTGCTGGTTGCATCATATAAGAAAAGCAAGATCTAACAGAACGAACAGAACCAATTAAACCAGAATCAATAATTTCCTTCACTCGACCATGCTGAGGGTGGAACCTGTACATAAAACCTTCCATAACCTTGGCATTTTTTTCAAGTGAAGCAGCTTTTATTGCATCTATATCGCTAGTATTTAATGCCATAGGCTTTTCACATAAAACATGTTTGCCTTTTTTTATTGCTTTTAAAACCCATTCAGCATGTTCTTTATTGGCTAAGGGAATATAAACTGCTTGAATATTTTCATCATTTAATAACTCATCGGGTGAGTTATAGACTGTTACATCTTTTTCTTGAGGAGCATATTTAGCAAGAGTTTCAGCTGCAGCTCCAGAACGTCTGCTGGAAATTGCGATGAGCTCACTGTTTTCTGCATTAGATATAGCAGGCATCAATTGCTGATTGATTCTGGCTGCACCTAGAATTCCCCAGCGGAGTTTTATATTGTTATTCATGGTTTTCTCCCAATGACCGAAACGACTCTTATGATTGAATTAATTAAGGTTCTTAAATCTTCTGGGTTAATGACATAAGGTGGCATAATATAGATTATAGTATTAAAAGGACGTATCCAGACGCCTGCTTCTACAAATAAGGGTTGAATTTTATTAATATTAACAGGCTGGTGTAGTTCTACGACCCCGATAGCACCAATTACTCGGACATCTTTGACTGGAGGGTATGCCAGGCAAGGTTCAAGGCCTTCTTTTAATGTGGTTTCTATAAATTCTATTCTTTTTTCCCAAGGAGATTTTAATAGTAATTTTAAACTGCTCATGCCTGCAACACAGGCTAAAGGATTTGCCATAAAGGTTGGGCCATGCATAAATAGACCGGGCTCGCCTTCGCTTATCACTTGTGCAATATGTTGAGTTGTCAAAGTTGCTGCCAAGGTTAAGTAGCCGCCTGTTAAGGCTTTTCCTACGCACATAATATCTGGTTCTATCGATGCATGTTCACAGGCGAACATTTTTCCTGTACGACCAAAACCTGTAGCAATTTCATCAAGAATTAATAATACATCATACTGGTTACATAGTTCGCGAACTTGTTGTAAATATTGGGGAGAATAAATATACATTCCTCCTGCACTTTGGACAATGGGCTCCAGAATAACGGCTGCAATGTTTGGGTGATGGTTAATTAATTGTGTTTTGAAAGAAATAATATCTGATTCTAAGCAGGGTTGATCAAATTTACAGGAAGGCGCATCTGCAAAAAATTGCTTAATTAGCATTTCAGAGAATAGTTTGTGCATCCCGTTTTCAGGATCGCTGACAGACATGGCACCAAAAGTGTCACCATGATAACCATGGCGAATAGTTAATATTTTTTGTTTTTTATGGTATCTTTTTGATTGCCAATACTGAATTGCCATTTTTAAAGCGGCTTCAACAGCAACTGAGCCAGAGTCAACAAAAAATACGGTTTTTAAAGATTTTGGGGTTAGCTTAATTAATTGGTTGGCCAAGTCAATTGCTGGTTGGTGCGTTAGGCCACCAAACATTATGTGTGACATATCTTGTAATTGGCTACTTAGGGCTTGATTCATCCCTTGATGATTGTAACCATGAATTGCACTCCACCAAGATGACATGCCGTCAATAAGTTCAGTTCCATCAAAAAGCTTAATACGAACACCCTTGGCTGATTTGACTAAATACATAGGAGAATCAGCTCCTATAGCACTATAAGGATGCCATACGCATTCACTGTCCAATTCAAGAAGTCGTGAAAAGTGTGTCATGATTTTTTATTGTTCATTACTGAAAATTTGAATTTATTTTACATTACATCAATGAAATAAAGAGTTTTTGTTTGTTAAAGTTTAACCAAAAGTCTGATTATACTGATTAAATTTTGAAACTTTTTGGAGAATTTTAGTTGAATATGGGTTCAAAAAAAGTACTGCCAGTATTCAAGATACTTTAGGTGTGTGATATAGTTAGAACTTGTTTATGGGTTTTTAATTAAAAATAGTAAGTTAATTATTATACTATTATGATTTGAATGAAAAATTCTTGGGTTTTCTTTGCTGTTTGTTAATTTAATCCTGAATAAATTCAGTTGAGCACTACGTTTGTGGTAATGGGTGGACAGTTTAAAAAACTCGAAGATAAGGAGTATAGTCTTTATTTTATTGCTATTTTACAAGGTTTTTCGTTCGTTTTTTACATAATTATGAAATGAAGATGTTTCTTCTATTGTTCTTGCAAAAATTGATTAATAAACTTTAGCAAGTTGCATACAAATCTAACGTTGAATAGATTTTCATTGTTGGGTTAAAGAGAGGGGCGTATTAAATGCTTTTATTTTTATGTAATGTAAGTTTAATCCTATTACTTAATTTACTGTTTACGATAGTTAACAAGATTAGGCAGTATTTTAAGATAATTTGTTTACATTTAGGCTCTGTTTGATGAATAGTAATAATGTTTTAATTAAATATCTTAGTTTTGGGCTTTTAGGAAATATTCTCCATTTTTTATTCGGTTTTACTAAATTAGTTGTTGTTTTTTATTTTGTTTGCGGCGAAGTATTTGCTGACCTTAGTACAATGCCTCCTTTCGTAATTCAGAAAGAAGTGCAAGTTCCAAATCAAAAGGAAATTGAAGATTTGCTTGTAAAAGCACGCCAAGCTTTCAAGAAAAATCGTTTTACGGTACCAAAAAATGATAATACGGTTTATTTTCTTGAGAAAATACTGTCGTTATCTCCCAAAGATAAAAATGCTTTAGGTCTTTTTTCTGAAGTTTATGAAACTTATATTGCATTAGCATATAAAAGGCTTGCCAATAATGATGTTAAAACAGCGCAAAAATATCATAAAAAGGCAGAAGAAATTTCTCATAGGAAAAACATTACTATTAATTTAAAAATATTAAAAGATCTACAGAGTGCAATAATCAAAAAGCGGTCAAAATTAAAAGCAACCTTATTAAAAAAAAATGCTGTAAAAGAAGAGGTTGATAAAAAAGAATTAGTGTTAAGAAACGAGAAAAAAAAGCAAATGATGAATGATTTGGCTGATTTCCAGAAAGAAATTGCTAAAGAGTGGACAGAGGTGGGGCAGTTTGATTCGGAGCTAAAAATAAAAGCTACACAAAAAACTGAAATGAAGAGTCAAGAAAAAGATTTTTCAATCGATGAGGATAAGGCAATTCAATTAGAGACTCCTACTACACCGTTGAGCCCATTTTTGAGTCCACCTTGAGGGGTAAGGAAAATTTGGAATAGGATTGAATGAATTTGTAAAAGTAGAACTATTAACAAAATAGTGAGTCAGATATACTTCGCGCTGTCATGGCTGTGAATTCCTATCGGTCGATTTTTTGCTGTTAGTTTAAGTTGCTAAAATGGTCGAGTAGTATGCTTTGCGATCATTTTAGTGCTTTTCTTCCGAAAGAAATTAACTAGTTATAAGTTCCACATGCTTGACCGCACATGATATATTCTATAATAACCGAGTAGTAAAATGAATGGTAGAGTAAGTGAAAAAACAAAACTTGAACCTATAAATATTTATGTTAGAAAGCGAACGTAACTGAATTTTATGGAGATAAATCAGTTGGAAGCTGAATCAGATCAGTTTTCCATGAATTTTGAAATTAAGGAATTAGACCCTTATCTTGAAGAATTTGAAATAATCTTGCCAGATCTACCAATAACACCGTTTACTCAGTTTCGTGTTTTGGTCAAAGCAAGTGGCTCAGATTTACCTTGTGATGGCAAGTGGTTTAAGATTTCAGTGGCTGGATTGGATCTGTCCGATGCAAAAATAATATCGCAGCCGCAAGGAAAAACAATTGGTTTTGGAATGACAGGGGAATGGTCTGTTGAATTACAGGCACCGATGGATGTTGGTGAATATTGGCTACATACTTCTATGGAGTCGGTTGAAACTGACCGTGCAATTGTTAAAACCCCATTTAGGGTGGTGCATAATTCTGATAGTAAAACAACTCCTTTTTTACTAAGTCCATTATTTTTTTCGGTAGTAGTTTTAGGAGCAATGCTTGGCCTCACTTGGCTGTTATTTTCTAATGAAATAAAAATTATCTATAATAATTGGAGGGGAGATGTGCTTAATGAATCGAGTACATCTGCCGTTATTTTAAAAAGAGATGAAACTTCAGAAAGAGTCAAAATTAATAACAAACAACAAACATTTGAACACTTAAAAACAAAAGCAACTATTGATGAGTTACTTGAGAAAAGTTTTACTGATATTAGTGTAACCAATCGACAAAAAGCATGGAAAAAAGTTTCTCAATTTATTGATTCGCAAAGTGATTCTAATAACCCTTATAACTCTTATGTCCTGGAAATTCAACAGAAAAGAACTGAACATAAGTTGCAAATGGAAAAGTGGCTAGCATCAAACGAAAATCCTCAGGAATTGCTTAAACGCTTGCTTGTGCTAGCCTTTGTTGATGATGATGAGAATGCTCAGCGCTGGTTAGGGAGTTATTACGCGTCTGAGAAAAATATAGCTAAGGACTTAGGTAAAACTTGGCGTTGGTATCAGCGAGCCGCAAACAAAGGTAGTGCTAAATCACAAAAATTATTAGATGAGCTTGAGCGACAAGCGGATCAATTACTTGAATCTTCAAAGCCTGATGAGCGGATTAAAGGCTACGAAATTACAGAAGCAGTCGCTTCAGCTGGTGGTATAAATGCACAATTATGGATGGGTTATCGTTATGAGTCAGGTGATGGAGTTCCAAAGAATTTGAATGTTGCTGCTAGCTGGTATCGTAAAGCCGCTGAGCAGGGAAATTCTTTTGCAAAAGGAAAGCTTGAGAAGGTATTAAGTTTGATTGCTAAGCAAAAGAAATAATTGTTTTTCCTTGTTTTGTGTAGACCATAAATTAAGATTCCACAAGGACTTATTAAGAAGTTTTTGTTTTAGTTGGTGAATATAGAGCGGCAGTGAAAGTATTACTAAAACAGTATAAAAAATTACTTATTCTCTAAACTCAAGAATACTGGCACGGTCTCTAGAGTGAATCCTCTTCTAGGGCGTGAGTTTACGATGTTGAAGTAAAGAAGTATCCGCAGTTTGGTATTGTCTAGTATTGATTTTTTAACAAAGGCTAATCAAAAATATTGTGTAGTGTATTGTATTAGCTTATTTTTCCTGATGAGTTATTGCAAATGTAGCTCTTTACAGTCATGCATGATAGTCATAAGCTTAATGATCAAGTTACAAATTTTTAGGCTATTTCATATAGCTTTCAGCTTTTTTTGTCAAATGCTGTGGTAATGCATTTCATCGCAACAATATACAATTACGGGTTAGCTTAAAAGTCTATCCTTTTGAGAAGTCTTAATTTTGTTTCAACAAAAAAATATCAGTTTATTCTTATACCTGATAATAAATTTACAATGCCTTTTTTCGGGAAACAATTTACACAACTTCCGGAGGTTAGTAGCATATAGTTATATGTATACTGTTTTCTTGTTATCTCTATTTTATGGGAAGTCGTCAGTTAGTGTTATACCATTTTTTCGATCCTTTTTTTTCTTTTTAACTACTAGCGATATAAACGAATGAGTAGCTGTATGGTGTTTTTATCACATTGGGTTAGTATTAATAGTGATTAACATACCTATTCGGAAATATTGGTATAAATAGTTGGTATGTTATGAAGACTAAAGAAGAAGTTCTTATGATTATCAAAAAAAAATAACATTAAATGCTCTATTGATGGCGTGTTACTGAAGGGAAATAGTTTTGAAATATGAAGAATTAATTGCTTTCTAGATATTTATTATCAGATGAGATTGTCTCTATTGTCAGAGGTGTTGCTGCTGATGTTATATATAAAAATATAATTGCAGCAAAGACGAGAAAAATTCCCGTTAAATTAAAAAATGTTTTTCTAGTCATTAGCCTATGCCTTTTTGAGAAATTTCGTATAGCTATTATTAAGTGTTTCTATTCGTTTTTTTGTCTTGCTCTAAAGTTATGTACATTTTAAATGCTGTTGTTATTCCTCCATAAAAGTAATTAACAAGGAAAAATAACAAGTAGTTTTAATTAAACATATTCCATAGCTTACTTTCGCGATTATACTCTTTTTATTAAAAAAAGTTGTGTTGTAGGTCCCTTTTGGCCTTTCTAGGTTTTAGGCTAGCCTAATAATCTGATTTTAATCCACTTATCTTCTAAAATTGCCCACTCTTCTTTATTTCTGATTGTTATCTTGATCGAAAAGGTATGATTGTAGAGCAATATTAATTTCAATATGGAGTTTACATGAATAAAAAAATGTCTATAACTACAAAAATACTTATTGCTATGGGTATTGGGTTAATCGTTGGTAGCTCGTTAAATAGTTTCGCTTCGGATAGTGATTTTGTACAAACTTATCTAGTGGGAGGAGCTTTTCATGTAATAGGAAGTATGTTTATTAACGCCTTAAAGATGTTGGTTGTGCCATTAGTGACATTTTCACTAATATGTGGTGTTTGTGGGATTGGTGATGTAGGTATGTTGGGAAGGGTTGGGCTTAAATCGTTTTTGTTATATATGTTAACTACAGCAATGGCAATCAGTCTTGCATTAACGGTTGCTATTCTAGTGGGGCCAGGAAAAGATGGTGATGCTGCTATTATAGAGAATACAGGCTATACAGCAAAAGATGCTCCTCCTTTAACAGATGTCTTTATCAATATTGTCCCCAGTAACCCCATTAACGCTTTTGCTAATGGTGAAATGTTACAAATTATTTTCTTTGTAATTCTATTTGCAATAGCAATGCTATTAAGTGGTAATGCTGGTAAAAGCTTGGCCTCGGGTATAGAGAAACTTAATGAAGTGATGATGAAAGTGGTTACTTTAGTCATGGATTTTGCACCTATTGGTGTTTTTTGCTTAATGGCTAAAACGTTTTCTGAGCAAGGGCTTGGGCTAATTCTGCCGATGATTAGTTATTTTTCAGTCGTTGTTATTTGTTTGCTCATGCATGCTTTTGGCACTTTAAATCTGTTATTAATTTCAATGGCTAAGCTTAGCCCATTAGTGTTCTTTAAAAAAATACGTTCCGCACAGATATTTGCTTTTAGTACGGCTAGTTCTAATGCTACTATTCCAATCACTTTACAAGCTGTAGAAAAGCGGATGGGAGTACATAACTCAATTGCTTCTTTTACTGTACCTTTTGGTGCAACTATTAATATGGATGGAACCGCAATTATGCAAGGTGTTGCAACCGTATTTATTGCTAATGTTTATGGGATTGACTTAGTCTTAAATCAGTATTTAACTATTATTGGAATGTCTGTGCTGGCATCAATTGGGACAGCAGGTGTACCTGGTGTTGGTTTGATTATGCTGGCAATGGTTTTTAATCAAGTGGGTTTGCCAGTAGAAGGTATTGGTTTAATTCTGGGAGTGGATCGTTTATTAGATATGGTGCGTACTGCTGTTAATGTAACAGGTGATGCTACTGTGAGTTGTATTGTTGCTGCGGGAGAAAATGAAATTGATATGACAGTTTTTAATGATCCTGAAGCGGGAATTATTACAGATGTGCCGTTACCACACAAAAATTAATAGAGCATTTTAGGAAGTATAGATAAAACTAGCTTATTAATTTATAAAATTAAGTTATATTGTATTAAGAAATAGTTTAAATTGAGCAGAGCTTAATGGATAAGATAAATAATATGAAGGTGTTTTGCCGTAGTGTTGAGTTAGGCACTTTTGCGGCTGTTGCCAAAGAAATGAATTTATCAGCAATGATGATCAGTAAATATGTTGCTCAACTTGAGCGTTCTTTAGGTGTCATCTTATTGAATCGAACGACTCGTAGCTTAAATTTAACCGAGGTAGGGCAAAATTATTACGAAAAAAGTAAGCATATTCTGCAAGAACTAACCGAATTAGATGATTCAACTTCTCAAATGGGAGGTAGTGTAAAAGGAGTGCTTAAAATTAGTGCGCCAATTGATTTCGGTGGCATTTATATGGTGCCAGTTATTGAAGCTTATCAACGCCAATGTCCTGATGTAAAAATTTTGATGACACTTGATAATAAATATAAAAATTTAAGAGACGGTTTGTTTGATGTAGTGATTTTAGTAACAGATAACTTAGATTTAGGCGTTGTAGCCAGAAAAATTACTGAAACAGAGTTAGGGACTTACGCTTCTCCAAGCTATCTTAAAAAAAATGGTTGTCCAGAAAGGCTAAACGAATTAGCTCGTCATCAGTGTCTTCATTATGTGAATACGCCTCATGGTGAATATTGGGTTTTTTATTATCAAGGTAAGGTGGAAAAGGTAAAGAATGAACTAAAATGGGGCTTCTACTTTGACTCGTGGTTAATAGATAAGGTTCCACCTGGGTTTGAAGTAAAAGTAATTGAAGATGCTGATGGATTGAGATGTGTACCTGAGAGCCTAACTTGTTATTTTGGAGCTAACCCGATATATTTGAATGGTCTAGGTAAATTATGGCATGAAGTGTTGTTCTCAGCATCAGGTATTGCAATTTACCCCATGTTTCTCGAAAGACCAGGGTTTG